>JARRRL010000068.1:0-16367 GCA_037380725.1 Gammaproteobacteria bacterium
ATGGGGTGAGTGTTAGTTGCAAAAGCGCTGCGCTTTAAAAGACATAGGGGCAGCATGAGGCAGAGTGCGATGAGAAGGATAGCCTGTTTTGGTGCAGAACGGTGCTGAATGGCGGACGAGTGGTGGCGGGTGTGGGGCGTATTTTTTCGAGGCTTTCGCATAATTTCGCCTATTCTCAAGAGAAGGGCGCTGAGGCGCGTGGTCGCGTGATGGGCTATGTGGAATTGTCCTTATACAGTCCGTGTTTATCTTTGCTCAGCATCGGTACAGGTTGTCAAAAAAATGTCTTGAATGCTTAAAAAGCGGTTGTGTGAAGATATAACAGCAAAGTTTGTGCCGCTTTGGGGAAGTGGAAAAAATATAATGCCGATTACCAATAATCCAGGTGTGATCATCTGAGATGAAAGCGTTTGTGGGCGAACGTGATTGGAAAGCTTGACGGGAGGAGACAGAGTCATGTCGCAGTTGATGAATTCCGTGGATCAGAGAACAAAAATGGTTGGGCAAAATAGGCTTGAAATGTTGTTGTTTACCTTGGATGGTGGTCAGACGTATGGCATTAATGTGTTTAAAGTGCGCGAAGTGTTGCAGTGCCCGGTGTTAACGGAGTTGCCGCAACGTCATCGTGTGATTCGCGGGGTTGCGCATATTCGAGGCGCCACCATCTCCATTATTGACTTGAGTTGTGCACTCGGTGGTGAGCCGATTGAATCATTGGAAAATTCATTTGTAATCATTACGGAATACAATCGCGCGGTGCAGGGATTTCTGGTCCATTCAGTGTTACGCATCGTATTGAAAAATTGGAATGAGATTCATCCACCACCGGTGGGATCCGGTCAGGGAAATTATTTGACGTCAGTGACGGAAGCGGACAATGCGATTGTCGAAATCATTGATGTCGAGAAAGTGTTGGCGGAAATTACGCCGGCTATGACGCGAGAGCTGAATGAAGAGTGGGTGGCGGAAAATGCGGGAATCGAAGATCTGGCTTCGGTCAAGGTGTTGCTGGTGGATGACTCCACCGTAGCGCGTAAACAGATTGCGCGTTATATGGAAAGACTCGGGGTGACGTGTGTGCAGCTTGAAAACGGCCAACTCGCTTGGGAGCATTTAGAGAGTCTTGTGAAGCAAGGGGTTGACATAACGAGTGAATACGCGGTTGTGATTTCCGATATCGAAATGCCAGAATTGGATGGATATACCTTGGTTTCCCGTATTCGAGAAAACGCGAAGATGAAAGATTTGTATGTTGTGTTGCACAGTTCCTTGAGTGGAAGTTTTAATGAGGCCATGGTTAAAAAAGTGGGAGCGGATAAATTTTACGCTAAATTTACACCGGAATCACTCGCCGCAGAAGTGAAGGAGATAATGTATAAAATACGAGGTATTGTGATGACCAAAGGCTGAGACAATTTTTGCAAAAAAATTGTGGTGTGGTGTTGGGTGACAATAAACACGCCTTGGTGATCAATCGCCTTCAGCGATTGCCTGGTCTTTTTGGCGTCATGAGTTTCAAGGAGCTTGTGGGGCAGGTTACAGGGGCCCATAATGCGCAGTTGCGTCAAGCGGTGGTCGACGCCATGACTACCCACGAGACGTTTTGGTTTCGAGATCTGTATCCGTTTGTGTACCTGAAAACGTTACTTCAGTCCTTGGCGGCGACGCGTCGAGGTAAAGGTGAAATTCGGATTTGGTCTGCCGCGTGTTCAACGGGTCAAGAGCCGTATTCCATTGCCATCGTGGTCGATGAATTAAACCAAGCCCGAGCCTTGGGTGATACACGGGTTCGCATTGTGGCCACCGATGTGGCGACCAGTGTTGTCGAGCAAGCGGCTGAAGGCGTTTATCCCTGTTTAGCGATATCTCGTGGCATGGACGCTCAGAGGACGAAGCGATATTTTGATAAAACAGACCAAGGCGATTGGGCGATTAAGCGTAAAATCAAAGAATACGTGACGTTTTCTCCCCTGAATTTGATGGAATCTTTTGATGCATTGGGATACTTTGATATTGTCTTGTTGCGTAACGTGTTAATTTATTTTGATCATACCTTGAAAGCGGATATCATTTCCCGTGTCCACCGCGTCTTCAATCAGTCGGGTTATCTGTTTCTGGGCGCTTCGGAATCGATACCGCAGAATCAAGGTTTGTTTGTTTCGGAATACTATTCGCCCGGAATCGTGTATCGAAACGTGATGTCATAATGCGTGTCCTTCATCTTCTTATCTTCTTATCTTCTCTCCTCCCCTGAATCTCTCAGTATCCATACCGCTGACTTTCTAGCACACTCTCGTCGTCTTGTCCCACGCTTTACTTTTTTCTTTTTTTACTTTTTTCTGGCGCTGACCCGGTTCCAGGTGAGGACTCGGTTCTGTCAGTGATTGAGTGATGTTTTCAATTGATGTTGGCGGAATCTTGCCGTTGCGTGTGCGGGGATTGGGTGTGACTTGGGCTACCGTGCCGCTAAGTATTTTGTATACAACAAGAATATTTTTGTGTTGCTTAAAATCCGCATTTGGCACGATGGTTGCTTTTTAAACCGTACATGGGCGGTGAACGGACAGCTTGTTGCACAATCCGCCGAATCACTGTCGATACAGAAACGGAGGACAAGTGATGGATTCCATTTTTGGTGTACATGAACAAGCTTTAATGCTGCGCAGTCAACGTGCTCAGTTAATTGCGAATAACATCGCCAATGCGGATACCCCAGGTTTCAAAGCGCGAGATTTGGATTTTCGTGCTGCTTTGGATCAGGCTACTTCAGCGGGAAGCCAGACCCAAAGGGTGTCGGTTTTTCGTTCTCACCCTCGCCATGTTCGCGGTCTTGAAATGACGCCGGTGTCATTGGCTGTGTCGTATCGAGTCGCGGAGCAGCCGTCTCTGGATGGCAATACGGTGGACACGCACGTCGAAAAATCGCAGTACATGACGAACGCCTTGTATATGCAAGCCACATTACGATTTTTGGATGACCGGATTAGTGGTATTAAATCCGCTTTTCGAGGTGATTGATTGCGCGTGTGCGCAACCCGAATCGTGTAAATAAATGAGGTATGGAATGGGATTAAACACTATTTTTGACATTGCGGCCAGCGGGATGAGTGCGCAAAGTATTCGCATGAATACCCTCAGCAGTAACCTTGCGAATGCCGAGAGTGTCAGCAGCAACAGCAATGAAACGTACCGTGCCAAACATCCGATTTTTTCTACGGCCTACACGCAGGCGCTGTCGCCAGGTTATTTTTTTGGTGATGAGAACGGGGGAGCAGGCCAGGGCGTTGAAGTGGTTGATATTATTGAGAGTCAAGCGCCTTTGCAGCTGCGGTATCAACCGGATCACCCGATGGCGGATGAGGCGGGTTATGTGGCTTATCCCAATGTGAATGTCGTGGAAGAGATGGCGGATATGATTTCGGCTTCGCGTTCTTTTCAAAATAATGTGGATGTATTGGACACAGCGAAGACCTTGCTGTCGCGCGTCATCACGTTGGGTCAGCGTTGATCGCCGTTTGGATGGGTTCTGGGTGGGTGAAGAGGTGTAATGATGACAGATGCAATCCGTGGCGGCGGTATTGAGCAAGCGCTCTCCATTGCGCGTGCGCAGACGAGTAACGAGACTGAACAAACTGAAAAAAATCAGTTTTTAAATTTATTAGTGGCGCAGTTAAAAAATCAAAATCCACTCGATCCACAAGACGGCGCAGAGTTTCTGTCTCAATTGGCGCAATTCAGCACAGTGGATGGTATTGAACGATTGAATGATTCCATGGGTGATCTCAGTAATGGGTTTCGTTCTGGTCAGGCGTTGCAGGCCACCGCTTTGGTTGGACGTCAGGTAGAAGTGGACAGTCGAATTGTGCAGCTTGAAGCCACGGGTGAGGTAAGCGGTCGTGTCATGCTTGATCAACCTGTGGCGGATATACAAGTGCAAATACGCAATGCAGCAGGAGTGATTGTGCGTGAAATGCCGTTTGGGCCACATGAGGCTGGCGAGCTGAATGTGCGCTGGGATGGATTGGATGAGACGGGTGTGCGCGCACCGGCGGGTCATTATGAACTGGTGGCCACCGGCGTTTCGGGAGAGGAAACCGTGCAGTTGAAAACTCAAGTGGGTGTCAACGTCGACAGCGTTACGCTGGGGCAGCAAGGGGAGGTGACTTTGAATTTACGAAATCAAACGTCGGTGCCTTTAAGCGCCGTCCAGCAAGTGAATTAAACAGAGACAGTGAATTAAACAGAAACAGTGTGACGTGAGTCAGTAATGTGGGTTTCTGACCCTTTGGAGTAGTGAGATGACTTTTAATACAGCGATATCGGGTTTGCGCGCGGCGGATGTGGATTTGAACGTCATTGGCAATAACATTGCTAATACCAGCACCACTGGGTTCAAACAATCTCGCGCTGAGTTTGCTGACGTTTTTGCTACGTCGGCATTGGGAGCGGGTGGCAACAATGGGGTTGGCAGTGGGGTGGCTTTATCTCGGGTTTCGCAGCAGTTTACACAAGGCAGTCTGTCGTTCACCAATAACGCATTGGATATGGCTGTAAACGGCAATGGTTTTTTTATTTTGGACGATGACGGTGCGGCTGAATATACCCGAAATGGGATATTCGGTTTGGATCAATCTGGATACGTCGTCAACGCCAGTAATAAACGATTACAAGGCTATCAAGCGAATGAGAACGGTGAAGTGTCTGGTGAAATATCGGATTTGACGATTGTCACTGACAATTTGTCTCCACGGCAAACGACGTCAATCTCGTCCGTTCTGAATTTAGATGCTTCGGAAGTGGCTCCAGAAGTACGCGGTACGACGACCGATTCGATGGGGGCGTCGATTGGCACGGCGCAAGCGGCTGCCAGCAATGGTTATCCTGTGGAAACCTTGACCTTTCAATTGTCAGATGGCACTACGCGTATTGTGAGTACGGGCGCGAATGATTCGGCAGAAGCAACAGCCAGTGCGATCAACGCGTTACCGACTGTTTCCGCCTCGGCCACTTCGTCGGCGACCTTGTCCGCCATCAACGACGTGTCGGGTAACATGACCTTAAGTTTGAATGGTGTAACCATTGCAACGTCGACGGGGGCGGGAAGTGTGACGCCGCAATCCATAGCGATTGCCATTAATAATTTGACGAACACCACGTTGCGAGGTATTTCGGCGACCTATGACGGCACGGCGGGCACCGTTTCGGTGACGTCAAATTTTGGATCAGATTTGATGTTCCAAATGAATAACACCGCCGATCTGAACGATGGTTTTACCCTGACGGGACCCAGTGGCCCGGCGGTGGCGGTGGATGGGGCGGATACCGATGGACAGCGGCGTGACCCTGACGAGCGACGGTGC
The DNA here is from genome assembly GCA_037380725.1 of Gammaproteobacteria bacterium. GTDB lineage: Bacteria > Pseudomonadota > Gammaproteobacteria > Pseudomonadales > JANQJO01 > JARRRL01. Next base: position 5,361 of record JARRRL010000068.1, read on the forward strand.
TGGCGCGGCGTTGTTTGCGGACCCCTTGGTGCAGTCACCCTTTGTGAATAATTCGTTCGATCCGGACAATCAGGAAACGTATAACCACGCGACGTCTCTCAATATCTATGATTCGCTCGGTGAATCGCACGTCATGACCATGTTTTTTGTGAAAGAAGGGTCGGGGACGGTGAACCCCAATACTTGGTCTCTGTATGTGCAAATTGATGGTGAGGATGTGGGTGATCCGAACGCGGCCTTGTCCGCGCCGGATAACACCTTGCCGACGCAAGCGCGATTCAACTTGGTATTTGACAGTGATGGCACCTTGGACACTGGTTCGTCGGATGCGATAAACATTACGTATTGGAATCCCGTGGACGCCAACGGTGATGCGAATGGGGCCTTGATGGGACTGCCTGTGGCGCAGGGCGCAACCTTTCCGTTGACGGAGCCATATACCAGTTCGAATTTCGTCATGGACATTGCGTCCATTACGCAGTTTGGCAGCGATTTTGCTGTGAATGATTTGACGCAGAATGGATTTACGACGGGGCGGCTGACCGATTTGGATATCGGTGCGGAAGGCCATATTTTTGCGCGTTATACGAACGGACAATCCCGTGTGCGTGGGCAGATCGCCTTAGCGAATTTTCGCAATGAGCAAGGCTTGCAACCCGCTGGTGAGACGGCGTGGGTTGAGACTTTTGCGTCTGGGAACGCGGTGGTGGGAAATCCGGGCTCGGCCTCGTTGGGCGTGATACAGGCGGGCGCCATTGAAGAATCGAATGTGGAGCTGTCCAGTGAGTTGGTCAATTTAATTGAGGCGCAGCGTAATTTTCAAGCCAATGCTCGAACCATTCAAACCGCGGATGCGGTGACGCAGGCGATTATTAATATTCGGTAGGTGGATCAGTAAGTGGATAAATTGTTGTATGTGGCGATGAGTGGCGCGAAAGAAGCCATGTATCTGCAAAATGTTCAAGCGAATAACTTGGCGAACGTGGATACCGTGGGATTTAAAGCCGATTTTGCTCAGGCGCGAGCCATGCACGTAATGGGTGACGGGTGGGATTCGCGTGCTTACGCCATGACGGAGCGGCCTGGCAGTCATTTCGAATCGGGCGCTTTGGATTACACGGGGCGTGATTTAGACCTGGCCATTAACGGTGACGGTTGGTTTGTTGTGTTGGATAAAAACGGGGAAGAAGCGTTTACCCGAGCGGGCAATTTGTTTGTGGATGCACAAGGGTTTGTGACCACGCATGACGGTCACGTCTTGATGGGCAATGCGGGACCTTTGGTGTTACCCGAATACGAAAAACTGGAAATTGGTGTGGATGGCACCATAACGGTTCGAGCGCTGGGACAAGGTCCGGATGCCTTGGTGGAAGTGGACCGTATGAAATTAGTGAAGCCCGATGCCTCGGTGTTGCAAAAAGGGGAGGACGGTCTGTTCCGGCGAACGGATACAGCGGCGTATGAACCGCCTGATTTCACGGTGCGTGTGTCGACCGGGACCTTGGAGCGCAGCAACGTGAATGCGGTGGGGGCCATGCTATCGGTCATGGGCGCGGCACGACAATTTGAAATGCAAGTGAAACTCATGGGTAAAGCGGAAGAGATGGATGCGGCGGCATCACAAGGGATGAAATTGACGTAAACGAATAAGCGACCCGACTCGGTCGAGAAATCATCGTGCGGCGCTGGCGTTGCGCGTCGTGAGACAGAACAGAGAGGTAAAGCGCATGCACGCGTCCTTGTGGATCAGTAAAACGGGTTTATCCGCTCAGGAAATGAAACTCAATACCATTTCCAATAATTTAGCGAACGTGGCGACGGTGGGTTTTAAAAAGTGGCGATCGATGGTCGAGGATTTTTTCAAGTGCTGATGCCCAACGGTGATTTGGGATATACCCGAGATGGGCAATTTCAACTGGATTCCACGGGACAACTGGTGACGGCCAGTGGCTACGTCGTGCAACCAGCGATTACGCTGCCGGCGACAACGGCGACCATTACCATTGGTTCAGATGGAACGGTTTCCGTATTGGACGCCGCCACCAGCGCGCAGACCCAGGTTGGGCAACTGCAATTAGCGGATTTTCCGAATCCAGCTGGTTTGGAAGCCGTGGGAGACAATTTATTTCGACAAACCACAGCCAGTGGTGCGGCCACCAATTCGACACCCGGCATTAATGGCGTGGGATCGGTGATGCAAGGGGCATTGGAAAATTCGAATGTGAGCGTGGTGGAAGAAATGGTGGATATGATTTCCACGCAGCGTGCCTACGAGATGAATTCAAAAGTTATTTCGACGGTGGATCAAATGTTGCAATACGTCAGTCAAAATTTATAGTGAGCTGAAACCATGAATTACGTATGTGGGGTAAACATAAAAAGGGTGTGTGGGATTGTCGGGTGTATGGCCAGCATGCTCATGGGTCTGGTGGGATGCAGTACGGTGCCGACCGCGATGCCAAATGACCCTTTGTACGCGCCGGTGCAACCCACGGAACTGGCACCGCCACCGGTGGAAACTGGCAGTCTGTATCAGGCGCAGTTTTCCAATAATTTGTGGTCGGATCAGCGTGCGAAGCGTGTGGGCGATATCATTACTGTTGTGTTGGAAGAACAAACGACGTCTTCGAAATCGGCCAATACATCGATCACGAAGGACAGCACGACGGAGATTGGGGATGCGACGGTACTGGGTACGACGCCGCATCTGAGTGCGGCCCCCTTGTTTCCCAGTCATTCCAGTTTATCGTTAAACACGAGTCTATCTGGAGAGCGGGAGTTTGCTGGTGAAGCGGACGCGGATCAGAGTAATTCATTGTCGGGGAACATCACGGTCACGATATCGCAGGTTTTGCCAAACGGGATGTTGCGTATTCGGGGTGAAAAATGGCTGACTTTATCGCGGGGGGAGGAATTCATTCGAATTACGGGCTTAGTGCGTCCGGCAGACGTTCGCCCGGATAATACGGTGTTGTCCACGCGGGTGGCGGATGCGCGTATTGCGTACAGTGGAACTGGCGAATTGGCGGAAGCCAACCAAATGGGATGGTTGACGCGGTTTTTCAATCATCCTTTGTGGCCGTTTTAGACCGTGGCCGTTTTAGACGACGTGTTCGAGGAATAGTGGTGCTGGAAAGTCGGTGGTGGCATGGACGCGTAAGGCGTGAGTGTTGAGAGGTGAAGCAGTGAAACGTGTGCGTATGATTGCCCGACCGAGTCTTGGCAAAGTCCTTGGGATAAGCCGGTGTGCTGTCGTGTGGAACCTGTGCTGTTGTGTTGCCCTGAGTGTCGGATTGAGTGTGGCCAGTGGTTTGGCTCAGGCTGAGCGTTTGAAAGACTTGGCGGCGGTAGCGGGAGTACGCAGCAATCAGCTGGTGGGGTACGGTTTGGTGGTGGGTTTGGATGGTTCGGGTGATCAAACCAGTCAAACGCCGTTTACGATTCAAACGTTTAAAAACATGATGGCTCAATTTGGCATCACCATACCGGCAGGCGTGACGCCGCAATTGAAAAACGTGGCGGCGGTTTCCGTGCACGCGTCATGACCACCTTTTTCAAAAGTAGGGCAAACGATTGATGTGACGGTTTCCTCGATTGGAAATGCGAAAAGTTTACGTGGCGGCAGTTTATTGATGACGCCGTTAAAAGGTGTGAATGGGCAAGTCTATGCCATCGCACAGGGCAATCTGGTGGTGGGCGGGTTTGGTGCGCAGGGCAGTGATGGGTCTAGCATCACCATTAATGTGCCCAGTGCGGGGCGTATCCCGGATGGCGCACTGATTGAGCGTGAGGTGGCGCAACCGTTTGCGCGGGGTGAGTCGTTGACTTTTAATCTGCATCAACCCGATTTTACGACGGCAAAACGCGTAACGGATGCTATCAATCATTTGTTGGGACCTGGAGCCGCGTTTGCGATGGATGCGGCATCGGTGCGTGTGACGGCTCCGATGGATGCCTCTCATCGTGTCACGTTTTTGTCTGTGTTGGAGAACCTAGACGTTCGTCCGGGTGAGAGTGCGGCTAAAGTGATTATCAACTCGCGTACGGGAACCATTGTGATTGGTCAGAACGTGCACGTGTCATCGGCTGCCATTACACACGGTAGTTTAACGGTGACCATCACTGAAAATCCACAAGTGAGTCAACCCAATGCCTTCGCAAATGGTGAAACGGCGGTGGTGCCCGATACGGCCATCTCGGTTACGGAAGAAAGTGATCGTATGTTTTTGTTTGAACCCGGCGTGACCTTAGAAGAAATTGTGCGCGCCGTGAATCAAGTGGGGGCGGCGCCCGGTGATTTAATGGCGATCTTGGAGGCGTTGAAGCAAGCGGGGGCCTTGCACGCTGAAATTGTTGTGATTTAATCACGGTAAAAATCCCATCAAATTTAGTGATTAATCAAATAAGACATAATAACTGTTTGTATCGGTTACATTACATTAGCTTACTTCGTTCTTCAATTTGTTAGTTTAACGTTTCCCGCAGACCGAATTCTCACGATGCTTAACTGAACATTTCTAAAAGAATCTAACGTCCAGATGGTGCGGACGAGTACGCTGTATATTACAAATGATTGATATGAGACGACGGCTGGGTTTAAATAGGGGCTTGATGATTATGTGGATCCCGACAGTCTGAGTCAATACTGAATTAATAAGAATATTAGGTTTGTGAGTTGGCGAGTGTGAAGATTAATTAAATTGCTATGATGTTTGTAGTTTATGAAAAATGAGATAATAAAGTGAGTGCGAAGCGCATGAACACGAAAATAAATTTTTCAGAATTTAGCAATATATCCAGACGGCACAGCGGGTTGTGTCGTACGAAATTTTCTGCATTGCAGCAGTGTCGACATGTTTTATCGAGCGCCTTTTTGAAAGGTGTGCCACTGATGATGGCGGTGGCGCTCAGTGCTTGTGATGCCGTGGATTTTGCGCCCGATCAATTTGATGCTGTCCTGGATGCGGTGGAAAGCGTTTCAGGTATTGCGCCCGGTGCGCCAACCGGTTCTTCTCCGGTTTTCGGTAGCCCAACGCCTCCTGCAGCAGCGCCGATTGTCGCGACTGCTAGTGTGGTGGAGTTTATGCAAGCCACTTCGGCAACGTCAGAGGGTGTTGATACGCACACGGTCATGGTTCGCGTGTCGCCACCGCAGCCGGTCGCGCTCTCCATCCTCATCGATGTAGTAGACAGTGGGGAAACCGAGGCAGCGGCACCGGAAGAAGATTATGTGATTCCGAATCAAGTTGTGAACGTTCCTGCCGGCGCAACCCAGGCGTCTGTCATGATCCAGATGGTCAAGGATGAGCGTTTTGAAGATCCTGAAATGCTGAAATTGGCAATTGGTCGCTTACCGAGCAACTTGAGCATGGGCGCTAACGCCACGCATGAAGTGCAAATCATTGACGATGACACTCCCACGGAAGAGGATGCGCTGCGAAACGTTCCTCGTGGAGCGGAGCAATTGAAGATTGTGTGTGACCGCATGGCGAGTCAAGGTATTAACAATCAGGTGGTGATTGCGTTTTGTGGGGATACGCCGTTGACCTTGACGGGTATTAAGGACCTTCAAGCGGCGTTGAATTTGTCCTTCAATGCGAACAATGGTGGGAATGGTCGAAACGGTAACCCTCGATTTGCGATAACCGGACATTCCAGTTCCTTGGTCATGCAGTTTACCAATCCCATTAACCCACGGGCCGTTATTGCTTCACCAGGCAATACGCGGGGAACAGGGCCTTTTACGGCAATGGGTTTTGTGCGTGGCGAGCAATTTGCGGAAATTATATCCGCTCACTTTAATCCGGACGATCCAAATGATCCGAAGAACGGTGATCTGGAGTTCTTTTTATTGAATTTTGAGCAGGCGTGTAATGCGACGGAGTCCTGCACAAAGGGTGATTTACTCACGGAGAGCATTGAGAAGAACTGGACAGGTTATACGCTTTTCCATGAAGAAGACCTGAAAAATACTGTTTTGGATTGCCGCTTATGTCATCAATCTGGTGGTCCTACTACTGCTAAAAGCATGCTGATGCAAGAGCTCAATAATCCATGGACACATTGGTTTAGAAGTAATCGTCCTGCGGGTAATGCCTTGATGCAAACGTTCATGGATACGCATGCGGCAGATACGCAGTTTGCGGGGATGCCTCTATCCTTTGTTCAAAATTCTGATCCAGCGCGTTTGGAAAATGTTTTGGCCAACAATGGATTTGGGAATGGTTTTGATACGAACAGTAACCGAGGTCGTTTTAATACGCGTACGATTGAAAATGAAGTGACCAACTCCGCGCCAGCGCAACCAGCGGATAACACGGTGCCTGGGGTTAGCCAGGAGTGGCAGGATTTGTTCCAACGTAACGTTAACGGTGAGATTATTCAGATACCTTATCACGATGCCTTCGTCACCGACCCAGAAAAATTGACGTCGATGAGTACGGCGTATCAACAATATACCGCCGGTCAAATAACGGATTTGCCAGATATTCGGCAGGCGTTTAAAGACGATGAGCAACTGCGTGAGATTGGGTTTCGCGTCGCGGCTGGATTGGACGGACGGGGTATCATGGTTCAAGCGTGTACGCAGTGCCACAATCAAAATCTGGATCAAACGATTTCACGCGCGAAGTTTGATGTGAACCTGGATTTGATCAGTATTGAAGAGATTCAAGTGGCCATTGAGAGAATTAATTTAGAGGAAGAGCATTTGCGCGTCATGCCGCCAAGACGTTTCCGATTCTTGGACGCTGTGGAGCGTCAGACTTTGACGGAGTTCTTTAAAGCGGCGATTCAGGCTAAACAAGCGGCGGCAGCTGCAGCGGCGGCGGCTCAATAGGTCGAGGTCTCATGGATGGGCATCGTGGGTGGCAATTGCGCGATTGGCGCGTTGCCACCCACGAGCGCAACCTTCGTAAGTGCAATCTTCGTAAGTGCAATCTTCGAAAAAGATCAATCCTCTCAGTAAATCATTTCAGTAAATCATTTCAGTAAAGCTTCATAGCGTTTATCCGTCAGCGTTTTCAAAAACGCAATCAATGCGTCAATGCGCTGGTCGTCCAGCGCTGGACCGCTGGTGAGTTCTTTCGTTGATATGTTGTCCGTCACTTCTGGCGTGGCCCACGCTTGTCCCGTTTCCGGGTTGATTTGGCGTTTGGGGTTGCGACTGTTGTACTTGTTGTAGAACAGAATAACGGTGCGCAAATCTTTGAAAACGCCGTTGTGCATATAGGGACCCGTAATGGCCACATTACGTAGAGTGGGCACCTTGAATTTACCCGCTTGTTTGGGGTCCGTGACCGTGGGGTTGTCGAGCAAACCGTTATCAATGTGATCGTTGCCTAAGCCGTTCATCGTTCGAACCAGGGTGTTCACGGGGGTGCCAATGTTGTGGTACGTGTAGTTGGTGAACGTTTCCTGCTGCATAGCGGGGCTGGATTGGAGTTGATGACATTGATTACAGTTTGTGAATTGCTGCGAGAAGAATAGTGTCATGCCTAAATCTTCTTGCGCGGTCAGCTTGTATTCGCCCCGTAAATAACGATCGTATTTGGAATCAAACGGCGCGAAGAACGCGCTGCGTTCAAAGGCCGCGATGCTGGACGCCATGGCGCGGTAAGCGGTATCGGTATGATTCAAAACGTCGTCGCCATAAAATTGCTTGAAAGCGAGCACGTAATCGTCGTTTTCTGTTAGGCGTTTGACCACGGCTGCCGCATCCGGCATACCCATTTCAATTGGATTCAGGGGTGGTCCACCCGCTTGGCCAGCCAGATCTTTTTCCCGACCATCGAGGAATTGACCGCCCACGTATTCGCCATCTTCATTTTGGTGAAAAAGGGGGCTGAATGAGGCGTAGGCTGCGGTGGGTGCATTGCGATCGCCAAGAGACTGGCCGTCGTCACCCAGTGATACCGCGCCGTTTGTACGATTATCGCGTTTGTCCACGAAGCCGGCGTCGGGGGCATGGCAGGTGGCGCAGGATTGTGTGCGGTTTTGGGATAGGTTGGGGTCAAAGTATAAAGCTTGGCCTAAGGTCTCGACCTGATTCAGTTCGGCGACCGCCAAGGGGGTGACGCAAACACTCGCGCCGAGCATCAGCAGGCGTACGGGTGCTTGCCGGGATTTCGTTTTAGGGGTGGGCGGATTTCTGAGCATGTTTTTCCCTTCGTTTCGAACAGTTTTTATAGGGTTTCTCATCGTGTGTTCGCCGTTTTTGGCTAAACGTGATTCGTTTTCGAAATACATTTTCGAAATACATTCAGAGTTGGATCATGTGGTTATCCCAGCGTCGTAGTGTGTCGTGATCGGTTTGCGTCAGCGCTGTCAGGCTCTGTTGTTTGGCTTCATAGCGGTAGAGGCCGCCTTGTCCGCTGCTGAGCAGAAATTCACCGGGCTGAGTACCCGCTGCGATGCCGCAACCGTCGATGATATCCGTGTGTCCGATACAGTCGCCCTGGTCGGTGCGCCAGAATGTGATGAGCCCGCCGTGCGGTGAAGACACGGCAAATAGTTGTCCAGACGCGTCCACGCAAACGCTGCCGCAATAGTAGCGCATGCGTCGCTGTATGGGCGCTGGCGCGCTGAGAAGGCGAATGGGGGTGCCGCGTTGATGCAGACCGATCAACGGAATATCCTCGCGGTGTTTCCCCTCATACTGCATCACCAGGCAGACGCGATCGTCCGGTGTAAGCGCCAGATGCCGGATGCTGTTTTGGTGCAAGGCTGGGGGGAGAAACGATTGCTCAAGCCGGGTTCCCGTGTGTCGATCCAGGTAGACCAGCGATGGCTGCATATCATCGATATTGAGTTTTGATCGACCTGTGTCTGGATGGGTTTGAATACCGCCGTTGGCGACCACCAGGGTCTTGCCGTCAGCAAGCAGCGCTATTTCGTGCGGACCGACCCCAAATGATGAAAATTCGCCCACCTGTTTGAATTGCCGTTTGGCGTCGCGTACGCCGATCACCCCCACGCCGCGTTCAAAATCGTTTTCTGTGGTGTAAAACCAGCGACCATCCGGTGAAAACACCCCATGGCCATAGAAGTGGCGATCGGGACGGCTGGATGAGGCATGTGTGATCGCGCCACTTTGTGTGTCCAGCGCCAGCAGAAAACGCCCTGGGCGTCGTGCAAGCGCCACAGCGGTTTTTTTATCTGGCGATAAGGCAATGTCGTGACCGCGTTCGGGCAGCGCTGTGTCGAAGGTGGTCTGACCGTCTGCGTTAAAACCACTGATGTAGTTTGCGCCGTCTGCGTCAGCGCGTGCGCTTATATAACGAACGGTGTTGGGGGTTTTCGACGATTGATCCCTTGTGTTGTTGTGTGGGGTGATGGCTGTAGGGTGATTGTGCTCTGATCGGAACGCGCAGGCGGGCAGTACGCTCAGCAGAGATAGGCTGGCGGCGGAAACCAGGAGGCGTCGTCGATTGGCTTGGTTTGGGGACAGAGGAGTGGGTGGTTTTTCGATTTTAATCATGGTGTTTTAGTCTCCGTCGAGGCTGTTGAAGCCCAGTGTCATGCCGATTGTGGGTGGCAGCTGGTTATTAATGAGACGCTTTAAGCGGCGACAGCTTTCCAGGACGTGTTGCAATTTTTGATCGGCTTCGGTGTTGGCTTGAATGCGGTATAAGGGGAGGTGAATGGCTTCGAGGGATGTGATGGCGTCTCGGAAGGACTGCCGTATTTCCGCATCCAGTTTGGCGTCCGTCACGGATCCGGAAAAGCCTGTGCTGTATAAGTCTTCAAGGGCCTGTAGGTTGAGCTGAATGTTGCGCAGAGAACGTCGGCTGCGCCACGATTCGGCGAGTTCCATTTTTCGATGTTCCAAAGGCAGCATTAATTTTTGATCGACAATGGATTGCAGTTGCGTACTGAGATTGCTGAGTAGGCGTGCACTTACTTCTTGGCTACTGTCAAAATAATCGTTGCCGTGGTCTGCGCTCAGGACCACATCGCGGAATCCCACTTTGCCGCCTCTCCAATCACGGTGTACGTTGGTGGCAATGTCCGCGATATTACGGGTAATGGCCATGAGGAGTTCGCAGCGATACGTGGGCTGACCCGCACCACCAAACGCGTTGGGATGCGGTGTGCTGGGATACAATAACCGTTCTAAAGCGGTAAAACCCTGGATGGCGACGCTGCTCAGCGCAAAGCGTTCGGCGTCCAGGATATCGTGTGGTTTCTGGCTCAGCACTTGCCTGATTTGCTTTGAACCGGTGTTGTGTTTGTCGGGCCAGAGTTGTAAACGGTTATATTGCAGAAACAGTTCAACGGGTCCAAATCGAATGTGTTGAATGCCCATCCAGTCGTCCATCGCGTGATGATACGCCAGACGCAGTGCCTCAAACGACTCGTTGTCCGTTGCAGCGCAGAAACGTTGAGCTTGTTGAGACAGTTTTGCGCCGCTGTCGGCCATCTGTAAATAACGTGGAATAATGTGTTGATCGATGATGGTCTGGTTGACCGATTGCCAGTGGATCTGAGGAGTCGTTGGTTCGTTGGCAAGCGTGTGGTGGCTGAACAGCAATGAGACAATGAGGGTGAGCAGAGATAAGCGAAGGTGAATCTTCATAATGATACTCATGGTTTAGAGTGAATGAATAAACTGAATCAAGTCAATACGCTGCGAACGCGTTAAAGTGATAACGGTATCACGAGCTGTTTGCGCTTCACCACCGTGCCAGAGAATGGCTTCCAGCAGACTGCGCGCTCGGCCATCGTGCAGGTAATACTGATTGCCGTTCACCGCAGCGTTGAGACCGATTCCCCAAAGTGGTGCGGTACGCCATTCGCGGTCACTGATGTGGGCCTTGGGGTGTTGGTCGGCCAAACCTTCGCCCATATCGTGTAACAATAAGTCCGTGTATGGCCAAATACGATTTGAACTGACGTGTGTAGCCGAGGTATGGCTTGTCTTGGTTGTACTTGTTGTACTTGTTGTAAGCGCTGAGGCTGTCGTGCTGAACGAGGGGTGATGGCAAGCGGCGCAGCCGCTATCGTAAA
>JARRRL010000069.1:0-13059 GCA_037380725.1 Gammaproteobacteria bacterium
AGGCCTAGCTCCAATATGACATCAAAGTTGGCGTCGAGAATACTTTTAGCAACAAGCCAAATTTGCTCAATACAACGTTCTTTACGCTCTATATACCATTCCATGGTTCCCGAGGTGGGACGATCAGGACGAAATAAGTTCACCATCCATGAGTCGAGGTTTATGTGCGGAGCGTTAATCTCGAGGGCCTGTTGCTCCGCGAATGTTGACTTTCCAGATCCTACGGGACCTTCCACCAAATAGATCTTTGACACAGCATTTCCCTTGGGGTGAATTGAGAGCTCCCGGTGAATTCAGTAGCTAACGCCAACTTTAGCGGGCCCGCTGCAAATGTTTGTTGGACTTTAATCCATCGTCCCTGAAACCCAAAGCTAAGCTTCGTCCGTCTTTGGTGTGTGTATTCTGTGGGGCCCAAATGACGATCATTGCTACGACATTATGTTCTATTCTCTCTGCGTATTACCAGCTTAAAGCCTGACTAAAGCGGTTCCGGCAGCCCAGCAAGCAGATAGCGTTTCTGGAATAATCATCGAGCTCTACAAGAAATTGTATGCCGTTGAGAGTGAGGCCAAAGGGCGATTGCCCAGAAAAAAATTTCACCACCTTTCTATTCATAGTCAGATTCGCCCCTTATCCCGTGAAAAACCTAAACGATTTCCCTTACTCCGACAAACGCATTCGGTCTTAACTAAATTGAGTTTATTCAAAATCAATTTGAACTTTCATGGATAGGGATACGACCTAGACCAATGACTTCTGCTGCCAAGAAAAATTCTTCGTGAAATCGGAATGAGCCTTTCATTTCAATTTCTTTTGAAACTATTTTTTGCATAGGTAATGTGACGTCAGCACCCAATCCAAGTTGAATAAATTTTCCTCGTGGTCGTATGGCATCAATCGCCGTCAGAATAGCCGCTTGAGCTCCAGAAGCTTCAATGACCACATCAAAATATCCTTTATTCTTTGCGTAAATATTCAGTAAATTGGTATCGGTCAAGGTGTTGATGGTTTTGTCAGCGCCCATGAGCTGAGCTTTTTGCAAAGCTTGATCAACAATATCCGTTGCTACAACTTCTAAAGCACCATGTAATTTAGCAACAGCAACCACTAAAGCACCGATCGGACCAGAACCTGTGATCAATACACGCTTTCCCATCAAAGAGCCCGCCTGCTTCACTGCATGCAAGGCAACCGCTAATGGTTCAGCAAATGCGCCATGATATGGATTAACATGTTCGGGGAGTCGTGCACACTGCGACGCTGCGACGATCAGTACCTGCTGAAAAGCGCCTTGTACATGTGGATTTCGCATCGCACTACCATAAAAGTTCATTTCCAAGCAGTGGTTATAATACGCTTTAGTGCAATATTCACAATGCCCACAAGGCCGACTCGGATTGATCGCGACGAGATCCCCTGCGTGTAATCCACTGACTTCAGCGCCCAATTCAGCAACCCGACCACAGACTTCATGTCCAAGAATCATCGGTTCGTGTAGTCTGATGCTTCCAAAGCCACCATGCTGATAATAATGCAAATCTGATCCACAAATACCCCCTGCCTTCACAGTAATCGCAAGCTCTCCAGCATTGATTGTTGGTTTTTCACGTTCTTCGATTCTGATATCTTTTTCACCGTAACACACGATAGATTTCATAGGGGTATCCACTCAGCTTGCCGCTCAGCAATCGATTGTTGAAAATATTTTTTATATGATCTTGACGCCATTGATCTCCGCTTATAGTATCATTGATTACATAAAAATTGGCAAGTGTCGAACATTACCTCAACACGCGCCATGGACATAACAGGACAAAAAATGAAGAGCCTAGAACTGTTCAAACTTCAGAATCGCCGCGCGCTCGTGACTGGTTCTACAAGAGGATTAGGATTTACTTTAGCACGCGGTTTAGCAGATGCCGGTGCTGAAATCATACTGAACAGCGCCAATTCAGAAAATCTTGAAAACGCAGCCGATCGATTACGCCAAGAAGGTGCAATTGTTCACACATTGTGTTTTGATGTAACGCAAATCGACCAAGTAACAACTGCGATAGATCATTTTGAGGCGGAAATAGGTGCGATTGATATTTTAGTTAACAACGCGGGCATGCAACATCGAGCACCACTTGAATCATTTCCAGTAGATCGTTTCGATGACATGATGCGCCTCAATATTAATGGGGCATTCTATGTAGGACAAACCATCGCCAAGCATATGATCCCACGCCGAGAAGGTAAAATAATCAATATCTGTTCTGCACAGACAGCACTTGCTCGACCTTCTATAGCACCCTACACGGCTTCTAAAGGTGCTATTGCGAATTTAACAAAAGGGATGACTTGCGATTGGGCTAAATATGGATTACAAATCAATGGTCTTGCTCCAGGTTATTTTAAAACCGAGTTAACTTCAAGCCTGGTGGCTGATGAAGCGTTTAGCACTTGGCTTTGCACTAAAACACCCGCAGGCCGTTGGGGGGAAGTTAAAGAACTCGTAGGTGCTTGTATTTTCCTCGCTTCTCCAGCATCAAGCTTTGTTAATGGACACATACTTTATGTCGATGGCGGAATTACCGTTTCACTTTAAAGACAAGCCTGTTATCGTACTGATGGGTGTTTGTGGCTGTGGTAAATCAACGATAGGCAAAGCACTGGCTGAAAGTCTTGAATTGCCTTTTCTGGAAGGTGATGATTTTCATCCTCCCACTAACATAGATAAAATGTCACGGGCCATACCGCTCAATGACGAGGATCGCTGGCCTTGGCTTGACAGACTGGGCATTGAAATCAATCGACTGTGCACTGCACGGGGTGGTGTTATTATCAGTTGTTCCGCATTAAAACGGTCCTATCGAGCGCGTATTTCACAAGCGGTCAATACGCCCATGTTCTTTATATTTCTCAATGGTACACGCGAAACACTGCTGAAACGATTAAAATCACGTAAAAATCACTACATGCCTACCACCTTATTGGATAGTCAATTGTCAACAGTTGAAACACCAGAAGCAGATGAAGCCGCATTGTGTATTTCCTGTGAACAACCCATCGATAAAATCATCAATACAATACAGAACACCATCGGCAAAATACGAAATCATCAATTTAAGACGAAATCAGCCGATTTAAACTTTTAAAATATTTGATCATTTTTTTGTTATCGAATCAATAAGGAAATTAGGAATGAAAATCGCTGTTCTCGGCATAGGCCTTATGGGAAAACCGATGGTAGAGAATTTGGTGGCTGCTGGACACGAATTACATATTTGGAACCGCAGTCAGCACAAGGCGGAAGCACTCAATACGATTGCAACCTGTCACAAACTTCCAAATGAGGCTGCAGCTCATGCTGAAGTACTCATTACCATGCTCTATGATGGCGCTATAACCAGTGAGGTATTAATCGCATCCAAAGTCATGCAGGATTGTCCTGCTAATTGCCTTGTGATTAACATGGGCTCTGTCGAACCAGAACGTGACCGCGCACTTGCAAAAACAGCAATTTCTCTAGGCAAACGGTACCTCGATGCGCCGGTTTCCGGTGGAGTCAAAGGTGCTGAAACCGCGAGTCTCAGTATCTTTGTTGGTGGCAATCCTGAAGACATGGACTTTGCACTACCCATTTTTCAAGCCCTTGGCCGACCCCATTATCTTGGTTTACATGGTGCCGGACAATCCGCAAAACTGGCCAATCAACTCATTGTTGCTATTACTATTGGGGCTGTTGCCGAAGCATTCCAGCTCGCCAGGTTGGCTGGTTGTGATTTAAGTGCGCTACACAAAGCACTACAAGGAGGTTTTGCTGATAGTCGAATTTTAGTGGAGCATGGTGAGCGTATGATAAAAGGAGATTACACGCCTGGTGGCAGATCGCGATCACAACTAAAAGATATTCATAATGCTCAGCATATGGCTACACATCCCATTTCATCGAGTTTAGAAAATAAATATAAATAATTCACTTCCCCGAGTTCAGGTTCCTGTCGCCCTGGCACGGAGGCAAATTGAATGTGACCAATATAAGGCAAAGCGGCTCGCAAACGCTCTGTTAAATCCCCCTGTGAAATTTGGGTGTGATAGCAATCAAATAACAATTTAAGATTCTTAACCCCCACCGCTTTAATGGTTGTTATTGCCTGCTCGATGGTTTTAACATGATAGTTTGGAACATCTCGCTGATTCATTGGTTCTATCAATATCGTGATGCCGTAAGGTCGAGCTTGCTCACACGCGTAGAGTAAATGACGCCGATATACCGCTTCGGATTCTTCATCGGCTTCCGTCTTTCCAGCCACGGCATTAATGTTTTTGGCACCGATCGCTGCAGCATACTCAATGGCTTTATCTATGCAATGTTTGGCTTCATCCTGACGATCAACTCTGGCCAAAACACCAAAATCATCTGTACCGTTAATACCCAAGCTCGTATTAATACTTAGCATACTTAAGTGTGTTTCTTCTAACGCTTCTTTTATACGCAAAGGATCATTATTATAAGGAAAATGGCACTCCACAGCATCAAATCCCACTGCTGCAGCGCGACGCACCGCATCCGGCAAGGACAATTCAGTCCACAAAAAACCAAGATTAGCTGAAAATCTTGGCATAAGCGTTCTCCTTTTAACGATTGATGGTTTGTTATTCGATTAAAATCACAAAAAACGAATATAATTGGGTGCAGGAATTTCACAATGGACTTCCGTGCTTGTCAATAAGCCAGTTTTGATATTTCTAGAAAATACGCTTACAATACCCGAATCTTGATTTGCAACCAAAACACTGTTTCCGCATGGCGTTATGGCAAAATGTCGAGGAAAATTTCCACCGCTTGAGGTAAGACCAATACGCATCAAGTGACCATCATCAAGGACCTTGAATATTGCAAGCGAATTATCACCACGATTAGAAACATACAGATATTCTGCATCTGGTGAAAGCGCAATTTCTGAAACATAACTGACTTTCTTACGATCATCGATCGTCGATTCGCTCTGAATCAGTGTCAAACGTGATTTGACGGTGCTGGGCTTACTGTTATCCAAGCGTGCCACACAAACCGTATTTAATAATTCATTGGAAATATAACACACGTCTAATGTTGGGTGCATCGCCATATGTCGAGGTCCAGAGCCCGATTCGAAATCAATGTGACACTCAGGCAATAGTTGTTTCTTCTCTGCGTCATAGCGATATTGAAAAACTGCGTTTTCGCCCAAATCAGGTATAAACACCCACTCATGCCAAAAATGTGCGCAATGCGCGTGTGGCCCAACTTGCCGATTACCCCAGTGATCCTCACGATCGCTTACCTGGCGCCATTGACCCTCTGGTCGATGGTATTGCTTAAAGCTCTGACGCAGAGGACCCAGCCGTCCATTTTCATCAACTTCGACGACATCAATAATAGCATCCCAGTAGTTAATAATGACCGCTGCGTCTCGTTGAGGTGAAAGCGCCAAATAACAAGTAGAGCGACCATTGGCTCTGAATGAGTCTTGTAGATCAAGGGAACCTTTTTCATTTACAGTATATCGTAATACTTCACCCTTCTCTTGAATCGTTTCAACGATAGCGTACAGCGTTTTACCGTCAGGATGGGGGATTAATACAGCAGGATTCAACACCTCTACCGTATCGGTCAAATGGAGTGTACCATCTCTTTCAAGCGTCATTGCATAAATTCCCTTACCTGGAATTGAAGCGTATGGCTGATGAGCCAACACACTCATTTCGCTGTAACTTCCAACAAGTAGGCGGCACGCTTTTGGTAATAACATTTAAATTCCTCCGTTTAGGGCCTGCTGAGCTTTATAGTAGTCAATAAGAACCCATTGGATGCGCTGGTGGCGGGACTGACATTATAAAAATCGGAAATTTGGGTGGTTCCAGCACAATTCAAATTTAAAGCACTTTGATTTTTTGAACTAAACGCGATGAAATCATTATCGTGTTGTATTCCGCGCAGCGCCGTCACAGAAGATGCGTTAACGGGTTTCCCGCGCAGCGCTTGCTGGGTCTATCCTCCAGGTGACAAATGGCGAGACCATATAGCAAAATAAATAGGCCAGGGCGGCATAGCCAATATAGGGTGTAAAGGCCATGATAATGAGTGCACCTAGGGTGAGGCGACCAAACCAGGGTGTACGGCTCATAAAGCGCCCTAGATGAATAAAGCGCACATTGTAGCTGTTCATTAATATCGTCGATAATATCATTAGGCCTACGCTGAACAGGCTCCAGAATAAAACCCAGTCAAAGCCTGACATGGCCAAATCGGCAGGTGTGTCCTGCAGGGATTGGTTCAGCATGATGAGTGGCGCTGTCACAGTCGTTGCAGCGGCTGGAACTGGCATACCTTTGAAGAATCCGGGAATCGGATTTTTATCTAGCAAAAACACAATTAAGCGTGTGATGCCAAGAAGAGCGTATAAAATCGCAATAGGCCCAATAATGTTGTTCAGCCAAGAGTTTTGAACCTCAGAGAGCGTAATATAGAAAATCCACGCAGGTACGATGCAAAAGCTTAGACCGTCTGCTAGGTCATCCATTACGCTACCGGCGGTAATGTGCTTGGTGCTACCAGGTAAGGGTTCGGTTAGTCCAAGTTTGCGGGCTAGTGCACCGTCTAGCTTGTCAAAGATAGTGGCCCCAATGAGGATGAGGTAGGCCTCTTGTATGCGTCCTTTGTAGGCAAAAAATACTGCCAGTAAGCCCATCATGCCGTTCATGATGGTGAGTGCGTTGGGAAAAATTGCCAGTATTTTTCGTCTGAGGTGCTTGTCTCCTAGGCACAGCTCGTCAAGGCAAGCTGAACCATATTTTTTACAATAGGCAGCGATAGAGCCAAAGCTGAGGGTTAAAAAAACGATTTCAATAATAAATAAGCCTTTAATGGGAAAACTTCCTAGCCATTGAAGTATTTGTTGCAAGGTGCCCATATTTCCTGGAATGGTATCTCCATGGGAATAGAAGGCATATGCATACAGCAAGGCCCCGACCGGTGTTGTGACCATTGTTCGTAGCCGTGTGGCGTTGTGTGTTTCGGGCGCATTGGCTTGTGCTATGGCAAAACCACGCATGTAATTAGCGACACTATCTCGCACGAGCGCGACAATACAAATAAACATGACAAAAATAGCGTGTAGTAGAGCCAGTTGACTCATACCAGCTGGCGTATTGTTCAATCGCCACATGATACCGACTGCAATGACGGGAAATAGTATAGCGGTAAGGGATTTATCCAATAGGCGATCAGCCAACTCAGCAAGGTTGGATTGGGATTCGAACCGAGCGGCGAACCAGCCGTCCACCAAATCAAAGAGCATGGTAGTTACCAGCAGGCAAACACCTAGGGCGTATAATTGCGAGCTGTTACGCCACATGACACCGACAGCACAAAGCATGGCGCAAAAGGCGAATATCGGGCGCGTATAGATTATGAGCGCAGTAATTTGTTTTGAGAGAAATAATTTCTTAGACATTCGGTTACTTCAGTGATTGCGGTGTATGATTGGGTATGATTATCTTTTATTTGGTTCTGTCGCGCGTAGTTAATCTGACACTTTAGTAATGCTGAGCTAAAGTTCAGTATAGAATCATCACAATAAATCGCACAACAGGAGCGTCATGAAGATTAGTGTGCCAGAGAAAATCATAAATACAAAGTATTCCATATAAATGCGCACAATGGAAGGCTCCCTGACCTTCCTCCCAAAGTGTACTTCGTTCAATCAGCATTTCTGAATTCATTTTCAAAGTCTACTGGCGATTTAAACTCAGTGTGTGTATGGAATCTATCCGCACTAAACAGAACACTTTAATGGTGTAAACTAACCGTCAAAAAGGTCTTATCTAGTACCTGGAAGAAAACTCCATTTTCCGAAAAACAGAGTCTAAATTTTAACCCAACCGAGCCTAAAAACGAGCAAAAGGGACACCCATGATTTAGAATGCCCAAGGAACGGTATCCCTTTCAGGCTTGAAGAATACTTACAACTCATCGATTGGACAGGAAAAATTCTACGGGATGACAAAAACGGTTTCCTGGTCGATCGTTTTTTATACTATCTGTCAAAAAATATCTTTTCTGATACCCTAAATTATGCCTGTCCCGTTTATGTTTCGATCAATAAATAACCAAACAACTGTGTTTTTTGCTTATGTGCTGTATGTCATATTCATCATGCTAATACTTATCCTCGAAATTCCACGCCAAATTTTGCAAGAAACTTAACAACTTTCCAATAGAGATCAGAAATGCTACCTGCTTTTATACAATGTTCCAACGGCATATTTATTGAGAATGGGTGTGGTGGGATAAATTTCATATCAAGCGAAACCGGCATCCTCCCTCCATCCTTTACCTTGAGTATACATTCATACTCCACCCAATCATTAGCTCGCGGAACGACCCCGTGAATATTTTCTTTTGATTCGAATATTACCTTGTATTTTGTCATATAAAGTGAATCATAGTAATTTGAGTTTTTGAACATAACAGTTTATTCATCATCAGATTTGCCCTTATCCTGGATCAAGCTAAATTCTAATTCCTTGTTCCATTTGCGAGTAAGAAACTGAACAATAGCGTCTCTTCCAATGATGAACTCTGATCGATTACGCCAAATACTATTCGGCGTATATGCCAATGAAACCTTTTCGGGATTACGCGAGTTCCATGCATCTTCTGCCATACGCACTTTCTTTGTAACCGCTTCTAAAGAAAAAGGTGGAAAAGGAGGTCTTGTTTCTTCAGAGAAAATCATTTTAAGTCTCCTTTTTGTTTATTCATGATAACGAAGACTTGGCAAATTCGTCGTCTAGCAGGTGAAGACTTTATTACACTTTTACACTGATTTTGCGCTTCGGGTTCGTTCAGAAATGGAATATGTCGCGGCAAGCACGACATATCCTTATCTGTTATGGATTGAATGCACGACTAAGTCTGTTGAACTGAATGGATTCAGATATTTCTCGTGAGAATTTTTCAGAACTGAGCTTTGCTAGCAATTCAAATGCGGCTTGGTAACTAACAGGGCCTCCATTGGAAGTAATAACTTTGTTTCCAATTACTACATTTTGATCGTATTGCACATCTATTTTAGGATATGCCTTTGCAAGGCTTTTTTCGCCGCCAGCCCATGTTGTTGCCTTTTTCCCGTCTAGGATGCCAGCCTCACCCAAAAGGAATGCACCAGCACAATTGCTTGCCATCCATGATGCTGAATTACCTTGCTTTTTGATAAAATTTATCAGGTTCTTATCGCCTATAAAGTCGTCCATTTCGTAGGCGCTTGGAACAAGTAGAACATCCAGTTTTAAGTCATCGAAAATAGTTTTATCGGCCATCACTTTAAGCCCTTCTTCAGAGATAACCGTCTTATTTTTTGTTGCAGAAATAACGACAAGCTCATAGGATGAAAACCACGATTTTTTTGTTGCTGCCCCAAATACCTCTATTGGTGCTGTCACATCACTAGTCAGGAAACCATCGAAAACTAAAATCCCAATTTTGGACGAAGCTGCACTAGCAAGACTTGCTACCATTGATAGAACAAATAAACAAGCTAACTTTGCAAATAATTTCATTAAACTTCCCCAATTGAAATTGAAATTTTTTTGAGCCATAACGCTTCGCATCAGTGGTGCAGATTAGCTGCGTTCGACTGCATGCGTTTGTTGGACGAAGCCGCTAAGGCGAAGAAAACCGATATTCTCATCGTTGAGGAGGTTCAGCAAGTGCTTCTGCGAACCCGGGTACTCAACTACCAAGTGGTTTTTCATCATCTGTAGCCTCGGTTTACGTTTGAGCGAGCGTTTTGGGACGCGGGGAAATATGCAACATTATTTTGCATGTGAATTTATGTTACAAACCATCAAAATAAGACTCCACGTTTACAAACGTCGGAGCAACCATTCGATATAGAATCCAAGGGTTTAAAATTGTTCTAGTTAATAAGTCGCAAATATTCTTTTCGATTAAGCGGATTGTTATCCGTTCTTTTTCTTATTGGGTATTCACCGATCACGGCCTCGTAATGACTGAAACTGGTGTCCATAAAGCCTTCACCATGCGTCAGGTTAGGCAACATCAGTTGCACCTCTGCGATTTTTGAGGCTGGAATGGTGCCTTCGAGCATACAGGTCGAACCACGAATTTGCGGTTCTTTGGCAACCGCTCGAAGCATGGTTATTTTTGTAATGACATTGCCAACCGTATTTTCAGGACATTCGATATAGAAGTTTTGGATAGGTTCATAGACCTTTGTACCAGCCTGCCTGAGCGCTTCCATAAGCACCAGTGGCGCTAGTTTTCTGTGATCAGCTGCGGTACTGATAGCCCAGTCGCGATAACGTATGACTTGGGTCATGGTGACGCGACAATTATGTACGGCCCAACCGTAAAGACCTTGTTTTAAAGTGGTATCGACGGCTTCTCTAACCGCATTAATGAAAGCATCAGGTACTAGACCTCGACCAAAGATCTGTCCAAAGGCGTTGCCGTCGCCAATTGAAGCCGGTTCGACTTTTAAGCCGATCGTTGCAATAAAAGGTGTTGGCGCGACTTCCAGTGCTTCGCCTTCGCCACATGGGCGCTCAATATGAATAATGTTTGATTCGCTGAATTCGACGTCCAGATTATATTGCGAGGCCAGCGTTTCTTCGATCACTTCTCTTTGCACTTCTCCGTACAAGGAAACGTGTAGGGCTCCACCTCGTTCATCAATCCGCAAGCCTATCAGCGGATCCTGCTCGGCAAGCTGCGACATAGCGGTATATAACTGTCCACGCTTTTGTGGGTCTTTGGCTCGAATCACAGATTCCAGCATGGGTGGTGAGAAATGCGACTGTTTGGGCGCAGTGGATATTTCGCCAATGCGATCGCCAATCTTGGCATTTGCCAGCCCGGACAAAATGGCAATTCTGCCTGCTTCGGCGCTTTTAGATAAACAGGAGGTGCCTTTATCAAACAGTTCAATACCGGTGATACGCTGATCCTTATCACCAACGCGCAAGCGATCACGATTCCTGATAATACCTGATTCGATCTTGGCATAGCAGCGTTTCTCGTTCGCGTTGCCTCGCTCGATCTTGAACACAAAGCCGCTTACCGGGCTTTGCGTGTCAGGCTTTGGCAGCGGCAGGTATTCAACAATAGCATCCATCAGGGCATCGAAGCCCGTGCCAGTAATAGCTGAGCCAAATAAGACCGGGTTGAACTTGCCCTGTTGTGTCTGGGTAGCGAGTGAACGGCTAATTAGCGCATCATCTATAGTCTCTCCGGCATTGAGGTAGTGCTCCAGCAAGTTGTCATCATGGTCGGCCAGATGTTCGAGCAGTTCCGTGCGTACCTCACTGGGAAATGCCCCGGCAAAACTCTGCCATGAGGCCTCGGGTAGGCCGATATGGTGGCACTTGCCTAATGGGACAATATTGGCGGATAAGCGCCCGGCAATCTCTTCGAGCAAGCTTTCGTAGCGAGCACCCATGCGATCGATCTTGTTGACAAAAAAGATGCAGGGAATACGCAGGCGTTTTAGCGTTCGAAAGAGCACGCGTGTTTGGGCTTGCACACCTTCAATGGCAGAGATCACCAGAATAGCACCGTCCAGTACTTCCAGTACGCGCTCGACTTCGGCAATGAAGTCGGGATGTCCTGGTGTATCGACCAGATTGATTCGGGTATCGTCGATGGTGAATGCCGTGACGGCGGATTGTATGGTGATCCCCCTGCTTTGCTCTAGAGCCAGCGAATCGGTTTGTGTATTTCCTGCATCAACACTGCCCATCTGACTGATAACACCGCCTTTGAAAAGCAGTTGTTCCGTGGTACTGGTCTTACCTGCGTCGATATGTGCCAAAATTCCAATACATAGGTTTTTCATGTGCACCCTGAATCATGCTTTTCCCGTTTGCGCGACGCCGCACGCAACAAGGTCAGCGATTTAATCGGTGTTTTCGGAGCTCAATACTGAGCTTATGTGTTCTCCTGTCAACTCTATTCATCAGCTTATCTTGGCGCACTGGCTTTCCCTTTTATCTTAAAGAAAAGATCAGAAACCAATTAACGTTTGAAAGTAAAGCCAAATGGTAAAGCTGCGAGAGTTCGAAGCTATGCTAACACGCCGTTTTGCATGGTTGGATTGGCAGAGATTGCTGAAAAATTAATTTCATTTCTAAGTTGCTGCAAAAACTGCTCCAGATATAAAGTTCTTTCTTTGGCTACTATTTTACCTGTTTGAGTCTGCATGTGATCCGCTATGGTTAATAGCTTAGCGTAAAAATGATCTAGAGAATATTGTTTGTCATTGATGGCTCTTTTCTCGCAAAATGGATCATCACTATCATACATAATCCTATTTATTGATCCTGATACGGAGAAGGTTCTAGCGATTCCTATAGCTCCTAAAGCATCGATTCTATCTGCATCTTGCAAGATTTTAGCTTCCAATGTGATGGGTTTTATCCTTCGGCTAAAGCTATGCGCTTCGATGCAATGGTATACATTTTTTATTACATCATCTTGCAGTGAATAACGCTTTAAGATAGTTTCTGCATTTTTTGCCGATAGGGTCGAGCTTATCTTAGAGTTTGGATCATCTTTTTTAATTGGAACGCAATCATGCAGTAATGCCGATACTAATATTGTGCTTTTATTGCCGCCTTCTTTTGATTGAATGTAAAGGGCGTTTGATACCACTCTTTTTACATGGTCGAAATGGTGAGATGGGTCTGGGTAATCAATTTTACTAGAAAGGTTGTATATTTCATCAATAATGTAATTAGCTATCAAAGCGTCATCTCCTGCTGATGAGTTTGCTTATTGAGTATTGAGTTGAGTCCATGCTAGATGAATGCTGCTTGGATTCATTTTTAAACCCCTCAAATAAGATCCCTGCCCAAATATTTCTGCTAACGATAAAGCAACACTCTGCTGATTTTCGGTGTTGATTTCGCTTAAGCCATTGTTGAACGAACCGCTTCGCGGAAGAAGTGTTGCTAGCATCATATTAATATCAATTCGCTCAATCAGAATTTTGAGCCTCTGGTAAGGAG
>JARRRL010000070.1:0-18415 GCA_037380725.1 Gammaproteobacteria bacterium
CGATTCACCATCAGCCAGGCGCACTTGATCCCGTCGCTTATCAACCCGATAAGCAACTTCACACCTTGAGAATGTGCAGCCCAAAAGCCACTGAGCGACGCGTCTCACAGTTAGACCCCGTCAAAATAACACAACACGGATAACCACTCACTCGTTAACCGATCGACCAATGCATCACATCAGGAAATTAATACTCAATTTACTTCGGAATGTTGCTATTCTCCCGAAAAATGCCTCATTTCCCCCTATCCTCTTTTTATACAACTCAAGCGACGGACAGTATAGATATACTGCCAGACACATTCAACAAAAATTACAATCGAAAACGATGCCATAAATCGATATTATCAGGAGCTTTAGGTTTCAGCTATGGCCTTGATCGATGGTTCGCGGTGTAAATCTTAACGGTCTAGATCAGAACGCTGATGAAAGCAGGACACCGAGTCAAACGGAATAGCATCTCGCCATGAGATAACGACGCCCCAAATGCTGACTTAAGAGACAGGCATATCTAAAATATGCTCAATAATGCCATCCAACTCGGCCAAAGATGTGTATTTTATAACCAAACTTCCTTTGCCTTGCGCCGTATGCTGTATATTGATCTTTGCGCCTAGACGCTCACTCAAGCGCGTTTCCAGATCACGGGTATTGGGATCTTTTGATGCGATGGCGGGTTTTTTGTCGCTAGCGTTCATCAAATTGCGAACATACGTTTCCATATGTCGAACAGATAGCCCACGCGCTACCGCTGTCTTTGCAGCCTGAAGTTGAACGGACGCAGGTAAACTCAGAAGCGCCCGCGCATGCCCCATATCCAAATCACCACGCTCAAGCAGTGTTTTTACATCAGACTGAAGATTAATCAACCGCAATAAGTTTGTGACCGCTGATCGAGATTTACCAACTAATTCAGCCACTTGTTGATGAGTCAGATCAAACTCCGTGTGCAATCGATGCAACCCAAGGGCTTCCTCCATTGGGTTTAAATCCTCACGCTGCATGTTTTCAATGAGCGCCATCGCCAAGGCTGACTCATCATCCACGGACTTCACCAAACATGGCAAAGTATCTAATCCCGACAACTGACAGGCTCGCCAGCGCCGTTCGCCCGCAATAATTTCATACTTATTTTTGGCTACGGCTCGTACAACAATCGGTTGCATCAACCCTTGTTGGCGAATGGATTGCGCCAGCTCTTCCAGCGCCGCAGGATCAAAATCACGACGAGGCTGAAAAGCACCACGCCCTAAATACTCAATAGGAATGTATTTCAATTCGCCGCTCGCTGCGACCGCACCCAGCTGAGACGGTTCGGGATAAGGTACTTCGAGATCGAACGACGGGACATTCTCTTGCTTCGGCTCCAGCCCTTGCTCCAGCTCCGGCTCTTGCTTCGTTAAGCTTTCGATATCATCCAATAAATCAGGATTCGCATCACACATTGTCGGTGTGACGGTAGGTACTGGGCCTAAATTGGTACTGGCCAACAACGCGTTAAGACCCCGGCCAAGAGCCTACACCTACCGTGAACCTATTTTGGACTCTGCCAATCGCGTCATGACGCCATCAGGTGAACACGCCGCGGATGACGAAACCGCTTCGGTAGAAACGGAATTACTGCGGATTGCGGTGGGAATCACTGTTGAATTTTGCTCACTCGTTTCAATCGCCAAAACAGGCTGCGAATCTTGGCGCGCCAGTTCGCGTTGTCTACGCACGACTTCTCCCGCAAGAGCCAAATAAGCTTGCGCTCCTTTAGAACGTTTATCATAAGCCAAAGCAGGCAATCCATGGCTGGGTGCCTCAGCCAGACGAACATTTCGCGGTATCACCGTACGAAACACACGGTCAGGAAATCGTTCCATTAAATGCCGAGACACTTCATTGCTCAAACTGTTACGAGGATCAAACATCGTGCGCAATAACCCTTCAATTTCCAAACCTGGATTGACCGCTGAGCGCAACTGTTCAATGGTGCTCAACAGCGCAGCCAAGCCCTCCAAGGCATAATATTCACATTGCATGGGTATCAAAACGCTGTGCGAACAACTCAACGCATTTACAGTAAGCACATTCAGCGCAGGAGGGCAGTCAATTAAAATATAATCGTAAACAGACAGAATGGGAGTTAACACCGTTTTAAGACGAAACTCTCGCTGAGGTTGTGATAAAAGCCCGACTTCAGCGGCCGTTAAATCGCCGTTCGCGGGTAACAAATCAAAACCCGACGTGGTCGTTACACGAGAAGCTTCTGCAGACACCATCGCCATGAGCACATCACCAATCGTGGTCTCAAGCGCATATTTGTCCACCCCGCAACCCATAGTACTGTTCCCTTGCGGATCGAGATCGATCAACAGTACACGTTTTTTAATTTCACATAAGGCAGCCGCTAAATTCACACTGGTAGTGGTTTTACCCACACCGCCTTTCTGATTTGCTATTGCGATGATCCTTGCCACCGTCAAACCCCGCGTCTGACCCACTCACTGTTAACTGTTTTGTTCACCGCATGAACAAGACTACGCACAACACTCACACTTAATTCCATCTCAAGAACACTTAATTCCGTCTCAAGAAAAACAATACACTGAACGAGACATTGTACGGACTTACCGCCGTATTACCAATGCTACGTGACGCGCAGCGGATAGCTTTGGCACTCGAATTGGTTCGAGCGCCGTCAACTCGTACATTTCATGATCAAATTCACGTCGATCAAGCGCTTTCCCTAACATCAACACCAAACAGCCACCCGGGCGAAGCAGGTGGGCTGACCAATCCATCGCCTTTACTGGATGCGTCAAAGCACGCAGCGTAACCACATCAAACGCATCCTTAACTTGAAACTGTTCAACTCGACTCGTAACAATATCGCAGTTACTTAACCCAAGTCGTGCAACACAGGCTCGTACAAAACTGGTTTTCTTGTGGTTAGAATCCAATAAAGTGACCGCTATGTCGGTGCGCGCAATGCTCAGGGGAATTCCCGGAAATCCACCCCCTGTCCCCACATCAAGCACCCGTTGCCCCGTTTTCATCTCACCAACCTTATACAGATAAGGTAACACACTGAGCGTATCCAAGGTGTGCAGCACAACCATATCGTTCAGATTTGAAACGGCGGTAAGATTGTGGGTACGATTCCATCGTTTCAACATCAACACGTGCATCAAACAAGCCTGAATCTGTTGAGGACTTAACGACAAGCCCAGTTCACGCACGCCACAGTCTAAACGCGCTTGCGCATTCAGAAGCTGGGCTTCATCCACCACTGTGAGATCGTTAATCATGAACCGGTGAACCTTTTTGTGATTCTTGTGGTTCCTGTGATTCTGATCCTTGTGAAGACACTGCACCCTGAGCCGCGCCATCATTTGTCGCTATCGCACGTGGTAATAAACCCGTTCGTTTTAAATACACCAACAGCAAAGATAATGAAGCGGGCGTAATACCCGGTAGGCGAGAAGCTTGACCTAAAGTATACGGGCGATGCTGAATCAAAACCTGTCGGACCTCATTCGATAAACCGCTAATACTGGTGTAATCCAATTGCTCCGGCAACGGCGTGGCTTCATAACGACGTAGCTGCTCCACCTCGCTTGCTTGCCGATCAATGTATCCTTGGTATTTTAATTGAACCGACAACTGCTCAGCCACATCTTGACGCGTAAAAGGTTGCTGCAACCATTCGGAGAGGTGCGCCACAGTGACTTCAGGACGACGCAGCAAGTCGGCCGCTGTGCATTCTCGTTCAAGGGGTTGAGATAAGACTTTCGACGCTTGATTAGCGGCGGGCGAGCCGGGACGAAACCATGTACTCAGCAATCGAGCCCGTTCTTTCTCCAGTTCATGCTGTTTTGCTTCAAACGCTCGCCAACGTTCATCGGTAACTAAGCCCAAAGTCCGTCCCTGCTCCGTCAACCTCAAATCCGCATTATCCTGGCGCAACATCAAGCGAAATTCCGCTCGACTGGTAAACATTCGATACGGTTCAGGCGCACCCAGTCGCGTCAGATCATCCACCAATACCCCTAAGTAAGCTTCATCGCGACGGGGTATCCATGTATCCAAACCCCGTTGTTTACTCACTGCATTGATCGCTGCCAACAGACCCTGCGCGGCCGCCTCTTCGTAACCAGTCGTACCATTAATTTGACCCGCAAAATATAAGCCTTCAATCGATCGCGTTTCTAGAGTCGGTTTCAAGGAGCGTGGGTCAAAAAAATCATACTCGATCGCGTATCCAGGACGCGTGATGCGCGCCTGTTCAAACCCTCGAATCGTGTGTAACAATTTAAGCTGCGCGTCGTAAGGCAAACTCGTGGAGATACCATTTGGATACAATTCATACGTCGAAAGTCCTTCTGGTTCCACAAAAATTTGATGGCGATCTTTGTCTGCAAATCGTACAACTTTATCTTCTATCGAAGGGCAATACCGTGGGCCACTGCTTTGGATTTTCCCACTGTACATCGGCGCCTCATCCAAATGAGATCGAATGATATCGTGTGTTTCAGAAGTCGTGTACGTGATATAACAATTGACTTGTTTTGGATGTGTATCCAAAGAACCCCAGTAAGACATGACAGGGCGAGGACTATCTCCCGCCTGTGCTTCCAGAACACTGAAATCGACAGTTCGACCATCGATGCGAGGTGGCGTCCCGGTTTTTAAGCGACCCACTGGCAGCGCCAAGTCCGCCAAGCGTTGCGCCAAACCAATTGAAGGAGGGTCTCCGGCACGACCGGCACTGTAGTGCTCCAACCCGACATGAATCACACCATTTAAAAACGTGCCCGTCGTCAAAATCACTGCCGGACTTGAAAAATAAATTCCACTCTGTGTCACCACAGCCGACACACAAGCACCATCCAGTATTAAATCCTCAACGGGCTGCTGAAACAGATCCAGATTGGGCTGACATTCCACACAATGACGAATCGCCTGCCGATACAGCTGTCGATCCGTTTGAGCACGTGTCGCGCGCACAGCAGGACCTTTACGCGCATTCAGCACCCGAAAGTGAATACCCGCGCGATCCGTTGCGGCGGCCATCGCGCCACCTAACGCATCAATCTCTTTGACCAAGTGCGTCTTACCAATGCCGCCAATAGCCGGATTACACGACATGTTGCCCACGGTTTCCAAATTGTGCGTAATCAACAAGGTTCGGGCTCCCATGCGTGCGCCAGCTAAAGCCGCTTCAACCCCCGCATGCCCTCCCCCTACCACAATCAACTCATAGTCGCCACCATGTTTACGTGGACGTGTCGCGCTCATCGTTAAGCTGCTCATTCGAACACCTTTAATACAGTTACCCGGATCCGTTACCCGGCTTGCTGATTTCTGTTATGACCGACATTATTTCCCAATGCAGAACGTTGAGAAAATTTCACCCAACAAATCATCCGTTGTGAACGCCCCCGTAATTTGACCCAATGCTTCCTGCGCCAATCGTAATTCTTCAGCTGCCAATTCTAGTGGTTGCGAACCCAATATTGTTTGCGCTGCTGCCAAATGGCCTCGCGCCACCTGCAGCGCTTCCAAATGTCTCCTTCGTGCCATGAACTGTCCTTCGAGACCGGCCCGCACACCAAGCTGAGACAAAATGGCTTGAATCAATGGATCAAAGTCCTGATCGGACAACACGGAGCACAGCAGACCTTCAGGATTCATGTGTTTCACATAACGCTCTATCATTTCCCGTCGCGCCGGATCAATCAAGTCAATCTTGTTACCAACTCGCAATACCGGTTTTTTCGCTAACGCCGTACTATACTGCTCGATTTGTGCTTCCACTGTCGAAGGTGTTTCCGTGTGCGCATCAAACACCCAGAGCACCAAATCAGCCTCTCGAAGTGCCTTTTCAGCACGGGATACCCCTTCCTGTTCAATAGGATCTTCCGAAACGCGCAAACCAGCCGTGTCCACTATTTCAATGGGTACGCCCTTCAATACCAAACGCTCTTTAATGACATCGCGTGTCGTACCGGCCGTATCCGAAACAATGGCAAGCGGCGCACGCGCCAACGCATTCAGCAAACTGGATTTCCCCACGTTCGGTCGCCCAATAATGGCCAAACGCGCACCTTCTTGTAAGCGAACCCCGGTATTTGTGGTCAACAAGGTAAGGTCCAACAGATCCAACGTTGAAGTGAGCTTAGCGGACAAAGTGCTCACATCGTTGGTTTCCAGATCTTCATCTACAAAATCAATCGCTGCTTCAATGTGTGTCCGCATTGCGGTGACACGCTTCACCAAAGTCGTGATCTCATCCGAGAACAAGCCTTTTAGCGATCGACCAGCACCCAGAACCGCCTCACGTGAGGCAGCGTCGATCAAATCCGCTACCGCCTCAGCCTGCGCTAAGTCAAGTTTTCCATTTAAATACGCTCGTTCAGAAAATTCTCCAGGCCGGGCCAAACGAGCCCCCAATTCAACACAGCGCTGCACCAACCAATCCAGCACCACAACACCACCATGGGCCTGCAACTCAACCACTGATTCGCCTGTGTAAGAATGTGGAGCAGGGAAATACAGCGTCAGTCCTGTGTCTATACACTGATTCGTCGCTGAATACCAACTGGATACGTGAGCGGTACGCGGTTTAAACGTAGTCTGATTCTGAGGCACCCTTCCCAGCTCACACGCAATCGTAAAAGCACGAGTGCCAGAAAGTCGTATCACGCCAACCCCACCACGACCAGCGGCCGTGGCTTGAGCCACGATTGTATGGCTGTCCAATAGATTCGTAACACGATGCTCAGGCACTGGACTCAACACGCCGCGTAATGATCCACTGCTGGATAATGGACAGTACATTATTTGTTAACCAGTATAAAACCAATCCCGCAGGGAAAAATAAGAAAAACACCGTAAACACAATTGGCATCAGTTTCATGACTTTTGCTTGAGTGGGGTCCGGTGGCGCGGGATTCAATGATGTTTGTACAAACATGGAAACCCCCATCAATAAAGGCAAAACAAAATAGGGATCCATGACGGATAAATCTTGAATCCAACCAAAAAAGGGCGCTTGCCTGAGTTCAACACTTTCCAACAGGGCCCAATACAATGCGATGAAAACCGGCATTTGCATTAACACCGGCAAACAGCCACCAAAAGGGTTTACTTTCTCTTTTTTATACAATTTGATCATTTCTTGGGACATGCGCTGACGATCCTGGCCACACTCTTCTTTCAAGCGCGCCAAATGGGGTTGCAACTTACGCATACGAGCCATGGACCGATAACTGATGGCGGAGGGCCATAAAAACAACGCTTTCACAAACAGCGTTAACAGGATAATGGCGACCCCCCAGTTACCCACATACGATTCAATAAACTTCAACAAACTCAATAAAGCTTTTGAGATCATAAATAAAAAGCCGTAATCCACCGCAAGATTAAGGCCATCTGCGATTTCCGACAAATCTTTCTCAATTTTTGGTCCTGCATAAAGTCGAGACGAGAAATGAATCGTTTCACCCGGATTAACCGTAGTGGGTACAGCCTCTGTATAACTGATCGCATAGCCTTGAGTGGTTTTCCGACCCACCACATTGAGCGGTGTGGCCACATCGGGAATCCAAGCAGAGAGAAAATAATGCTGAACCCAGGCAATCCAACCGCCAGTATGATTCGTTTGAAAGCCTTCCTCCAAGTCATCAAACTTCAACTTGTTGTAACGCTTCTCTGGACTCCAATAAGCCGCTCCATTAAACGTGGGTAAACCAAATCCACCTTTCATCTCACTGGGATCTCGACTCCCATCGCGGTGAATTTGAGCAAAAAATCGTCCACGCCATGGGGAATCCGATAAATTCGTAACCTGTGTATCCAATCGAATGACGTAACTGTTACGCTCAAATTGATATGTTTTCGTGACGCGTAAACGCTCATTTTCAAAAGTCAGTGGAAAACGAAGCGTATCGCTTTCTTGGAATTGAGCAGTCTGCTGATCACTGTGGTAAATCGGGCGTCCCTTCTGACCGAGATCCAAACCTGAGTCACTTAAAATACCACTCTGCGCCTTATAGAATGGATGCTGAGTCGATAAGAGAGTGAACGGGTTCGGTGATCCTTGCGTATCGGGAAATAGCGGGAACTTAACAACGACAATATCACCACCCAACGGATCAATTTGCACCGACAGCGTAGAGGTTGTAACGGTGAACAGTTTAGTTTGGTCTGATTCCGTTTTCATCGGCTCGTTGATTGCGTGAGGCCCCGGCTTAACCTCAACAAGCGGTGGTAGTGCGTCATCTGCTGCGTCAGGCTGCATCACATTCGCGCTGAAATCATTTTGAACGGAGCTCGATGGTGCAGCCGATGACGACGCCATCGGCTCGCTGTCTGAATCAGTGGCGGAAGGAGGAACTATCGCTTGAACCGATGGAGCCGAAGTCGCATTTGCGAGCGGATCTGTAGCGCCACCATAATCGGCTTGCCAACGCAGTAACAATAGGTAGCCCGTTACAGCAAGGGCAACAATGAGCAGAAGCCGAATGACTCCAAGACGATCCATAGGTAGTACACCTTTTGTCATCGAGCAACATGCTCCCCACAACGCTGAGAACTGAACCAAGGATTACGGGGCATGGCGCTCAAAATGAAAATCTGACACCGCTTTTCATTGCTGGGCAGTTGAGCACCCAAACTGTGATTCTTCCACTTGCTGAAACATCCACTTGCCGAAACAATTGTGAAAGCCTCTCACGGGACATGACCTTGATCAAACTGATTTTCAGGCGCTGAAGTAAGCGTTGGCCTGGATCGATCTGTTGACGGGTGCTTGAAACGACGAACCACTTTCAACCACAATTGAATTGTGTTATTTCGTTCATCCGTTTGCCACAAGGTATCTTTTATTGGCCGTCGCGCAATGAACACAAAGTCAGCTGAGACAGTTTTTTGGTAAACCTCACACTTCAATACCATAGGGTCTACAGGATTCAATTGACCAATCCCATCGATGAGCGATCAGTAGGAAAAACAGAAACTGTGCGCCTATCACAGATAAGCTACGCAGACAACCGTTTTCTACCTTTAGCTCTTCGACGTTTGATCACTAATCGGCCATTTTTGGTCGCCATTCTGGCCCGAAACCCATGGGTTCGTTTTCGTTTTAGTGTACTGGGTTGGAAGGTACGCTTCATAAGGGCTCTCCAAGGAGTGGAACTCAACGGGCGAACATTCTATTCAAAACTCGGCTTAAAGGCAATCACCTTGTTAAAAGATCATCATAAGTTGTGATCACTTATAGACTGACTCATCGGTGCCTCGATAGAGGCAAAGAAGATTAATAACAAATTAATTTTTTATTTAAAAGATATGTTGTTGTTATTATAGTGTGAGCCATTTTCTGTGTATAACATCTAAATACCCTTTAAAAACAATACTATGGACTATAGTGCAACCCTGTGTTTTGGCGGCTGCCACCTGCCTTAAGCTTGAAGGCGTTCCGTTGAGTCCTTGTTACGGTTGCGCGTTAGAAGTGCGGTTGTTTATTCACAGTTTCACGGTAAAGTCTAAAAAAGTCATAAATCCAGTTTAGTCAGAACGCTGAGCTTGCTGTTGAGTGGGTTCGCGTTTTCTAGTCTTCTGTGTGTCTGCCTGACAGGGTGCAAAAACAGTCAGTGCTGATTGTGTGGGTGCTGTCGATTTCAGTTACGGAGTTAAGTTGTGTCGGTGAGTTCTGTTTGGTCTCAATGTTTGGATACCCTTCAAAAGGAGTTGCCTGCGCAGCAGTACAATACGTGGATTCGTCCGTTACAGGCGGAATTTTTATCCAATGAAGTTCGACTTTTGGCGCCGAATCGCTTCGTGCTGGATTGGGTTTATGAACGGTATTTTGATCGTATTCGCACTCTCATGACCACAACGAGTGATGGTATGGCCGGCATGATCACGGTATCGTTGGCGATAGGCAGTCGCCCGCAGGCTGTACGTCAGATTACTACCCGATCCGAAGAGAATGAGGAGGTGCTTGCGACAGCATCGCATCCGTCGTTACAAACGACGATGAACAAGATGATGACGGAAACGGAAGTGGCGCATGTGGGAGCATCTGCGGAGAGCAATAACTCGATTGTGCGACGAGGTGTTGAACCCGCGTCGGGACCTCGGCAGGTGGATTTGGGGGGGACAACACAACACAAATCGAATTTAAATCGGAGTTTTACTTTCGATAACTTTGTGGAAGGTAAGTCTAACCAGCTGGCGCGAGCCGCCGCGATTCAAGTGTCTGAAAACCCAGGTGGCGCGTATAATCCCCTTTTCCTCTATGGTGGTGTGGGCTTGGGGAAAACGCATTTGATGCACGCAGTAGGGAATTATTTGTTCAGCCAGAATCGAAATGCCAAAATATTGTATTTGCATTCGGAACGGTTTGTTGCCGATATGGTGAAAGCCTTACAAATTAATGCGATTACCGAATTCAAACGTTTTTACCGTTCGGTGGACGCACTCTTAATCGATGATATTCAGTTTTTTGCGGGGAAAGAACGCTCACAAGAAGAATTTTTTCATACCTTCAATGCCTTACTGGAAGGCGGACAGCAGATGATTTTAACCTGTGACCGCTATCCGAAGGAAATCCACGGTGTTGAAGAACGCTTGAAGTCACGATTTGGATGGGGATTGACGGTGGCTGTGGATCCACCGGAGTTGGAAACACGCGTAGCTATTTTGATGAAAAAAGCGGAAGAGACTAACATCGATTTACCACCGGAGTCTGCGTTTTTCATTGCACAAAAAATTCGTTCTAATGTGCGTGAATTAGAAGGTGCTTTAAAACGCGTCATTGCGAATTCGCATTTTACAGGACGTGCCATTACGCTGGAGTTTGTGCGTGAGTCCTTGAAAGATCTGCTCGCGGTGCAGGACCGACAGATCAGCATTGAAAATATACAAAAAACCGTGGCGGAATATTTTAAAATTAAAATCGCTGACTTGCATTCTAAGCGTCGAAGTCGTTCCGTGGCCCGACCTCGACAAATCGCCATGGCCTTAGCGAAAGAATTGACGAATCACAGTTTGCCAGAGATCGGTGACGCGTT
This sequence comes from Gammaproteobacteria bacterium, assembly GCA_037380725.1. Taxonomy (GTDB): domain Bacteria; phylum Pseudomonadota; class Gammaproteobacteria; order Pseudomonadales; family JANQJO01; genus JARRRL01. Next base: position 11,067 of record JARRRL010000070.1, read on the forward strand.
CGGTGGGCGTGATCACACAACGGTCTTGCATGCGTGCCGTAAAATTGCTGAACTGCGTGTTGGGGATAGAGATGTTGACGAAGATTACACTAATTTATCACGATTATTAACAGCTTAAACAATTTGGATCCGCTTAAGTTACACCGATTTCCATCGGGTATGACGAGCGCATGGTTCTGGATGATCAGTTTTGGGTAAAGTCATTCTCTGTATTAAAGATGAGGCAGGGTGCGCGTGGAGATTCTTGTTGATAAAGACGATTGGGTAGGAGCGTTGCAAACGACTTCAGGTATTGTGGAGCGCAAACACACCAAACCAATCCTAGCCAATGTCTTGATTACCGTTGAGCCGTCAGGTGGACTCCATTTAACGGCAACTGATCAAGGCATTGAGCTGTGTTGTGATGTTGTGGGCGAGGTATTGGATCCAGGTGCAGGACAGGCTACTATCCCCACGAAGAAGTGTTTGGATATATGTCGTTCTTTTCCGGATGGCACACCAATCAAATTGCGGATCGATGGTGGTAGAGCAATCATCAGCGCGCAACGCAGCAGGTTTACTCTGTCAACATTGCCGGCGGAAGAGTTCCCGATTTTTGGCGGTGGTTCGATTACAAAGACTGTGAATATTCCAAGTGAGTTATTGAAAGGACTCATCAGTAAAACCGCCTTTGCTATGGCACAACAGGATGTCCGGTTTTATTTGAACGGTTTACTATTGGATGTGAATTCGGATCGTGTAACCTTGGTTGGCGCAGACGGTCATCGTATGGCTGTGGTGGGAGCATTGGTTCCCGATTTACCTGCTGATCACGCTTTTAAAGTCATTATTCCCCGCAAAGCGGTATTGGAAATGCAACGTTTGTTACCCACAACGGGTATGGTAAGTGTGGGTGCTACCGATAAATTTCTTAGGCTTACAACGGATAATTTCTTATTTTTATGTCGATTGGTTGATGGTCGTTTTCCGGATTATCAACGCATCATACCAAGTGGCAGCGAACTCGAATTTGTTGTTAACCGCAGCGAACTCAAATCGGCTTTAACTCGGATTGCTATTATTTCTCACGACAAACAAAAAGGTGTACGTTTTTACATTGAGCAAGGCTTATTACGACTGCGTGTCCATAACCCGGATCAGGAAGAGGCATTTGAGGAGTTGGAAGTGGATTATTCGGGAGAGGCCACTGAGATTGGTTTTAATTTTTCCTATTTGCTTGATGTGCTTCAGGTGTTATCAGAGGAAGATATTCGATTTACAGTTTCTGGTGGTGACCATCCGAGCACTGTGATCCAAGCCGATGACGATGATTCGGCGCGTTTTGTTGTGATGCCAATGCGCTATTAATCTTTCATGCTGTTTGATTTCATTGTGCCGTTACTACGTGCTATGAAATCAAACAGCATGAGCGTATTTAATTTTATCACTTTTTGTGTGCTATTCCCTTATGCTCACAACGGTTTCCATTCACAATGTTCGCAACATCGAAAGCTTTTCTGAAAAGTGTGAAACTTATTTTAATTGGTTTGTGGGCGAGAATGGTTCCGGCAAAACCAGCATACTTGAAGCAATAGGTCTTTTGTTAACATCTAAATCTTTTCGTTCCTGTTCGATTAAAGAATATCTTCGTCACGGTTGCAATGAAATGCTGATCACTGGCCAACTGTCCAAGGATGTGTCTTGCAATGGTAAGGATATGGATATGGGCATGGATAGCCATTTGGTAGATCATCACATTGGGTTAAAGCGCCATGTGAGCGACGGAACGATTCTGAATTTCAATGGAGATCGTGTTGCGACCAGTTGCTTTCTTGCAGGCATACCACCGGTTCAAATTTTGGCTCCAGATGCCACAAACACCATTACGGCTGGTTCTCAAAGTCGGCGTAAATTTATAGATTGGGGAGTGTTTCACGTGAAACATTCTTATCTTGAAGATTGGCGTAGTTTTAATCGTATCTTGAAACAACGTAATGCTGCATTAAAAGTATACCCACCTGATCTGAGAATGTTGAAATCAATCAACATTGAGTATATCCGATTAGCACATCAAGTCTCAGAAGCTAGGCGATCCTATTGGGATAATTTCTGTGCCTTTATTAACGAGACAAGGTGTTTAAGTAAATTAAATTTGATATTGAAAATGGATTCTGCCGATATTGACGTTTCCCAGTTAGGGATGCGATATCTGCAAGGCTGGAATGAAGACTTATCTTTAAAAGATGCGCTTTATAAAGCGCAAGACATGGATTTGAAATATAAAACAAGCCAATGTGGTCCGCACCGTGCTGGCTTTGAGCTGAAGATAAAGGGATTTGATGTCGCAAAATGTTTATCAAGAGGGCAAATTAAGATCATTCTATATTGGTTGAAATTGTGTCAATCACAACATTTGAGCCAGATTGCTGGACAGAAAACCATTTTTCTGGTCGATGACATTGCTTCAGAACTGGATGTCAAAAGACGTGAAAGAATATATGAATTAATGTTTCAAACGTGTTCGCAGGTGTTTGGTACAGGAATAGAGCTTGATGCGGTTCTGAGCTCTGTTTGTCGAAACCAGGATATTCGAATGTTTCACGTGAAACATGGTCAGATTCGATAGAGCACAGCATGATCGAGGTGATGATTGAAGCGCGAACAGGACTGAGGCGTGGTGATCGATCTCACTTTAAGTTTTAAAGCGCAAGCGCTCGGATACTGCCTCAGGATTTAACGCTTGCTGGCCCACTGATATCGTTTACCGTTACAAAGAAAGTCGGTCTTAGAGAGAGATATGAGATATGAATTTTTAAAAGGAAAAGAAAGTGGATAAATTGTTTGGTGATGCCGCTGTTTATTTGAATACGTTATGCAGAACCCTGTACACCATAACATGTTAAAATAAGCCGTATTGAAAAAGAGTTTACGTGATACTTTCGTATCAATGTTTCTAAAAATTTTTGTTGCCGAGGACTGAATTCATGAGCAATGAACGACAATATGATTCTTCTAGTATCAAAGTGCTTAAGGGTCTTGACGCTGTTCGAAAACGTCCAGGCATGTACATAGGGGATACCGATGATGGAACGGGCTTGCACCACATGGTTTTTGAACTTGTCGATAACTCAATCGATGAGTCGTTAGCGGGTTATTGCACTGAAATTAAAGTATGGATACATCCTGATGAATCGATCACAGTTTCAGATAATGGGCGTGGCATACCGACAGATATCCACGCTGAAGAGGGACGGTCTGCAGCAGAAGTTATCATGACGGTTCTGCATGCCGGTGGAAAATTTGATGACAACACCTATAAAGTTTCAGGTGGATTACATGGTGTGGGTGTCTCCGTTGTGAATGCGTTATCTGAATCGTTACGCCTCACGATACATCGAGACGGAAAAGTGTGGGAACAAATCTATCATCATGGCGTACCAGATGAGCCACTAAAAATAGTGGGTGAAACCGATCAAACGGGTACGGTATGTTATTTTAAACCCAGCGATCAAACGTTCAGTTCCATTCGGTTCAGCTTCGATATCTTGGCCAAACGATTACGTGAACTTTCTTTCTTGAATTCCGGGGTGCGAATCGTGTTGATCGACGAGCGTAGCTCTGAAGAAGATGTCTTTGAATACGATGGTGGATTGAAAGCTTTTGTCGCCTTTCTTAATCAAAACAAAACGACTCTGAATCCCGTGTTTCATTTCTCTCATCAACGTGAGGATGGCGTGGGCGTGGAAGTGGCGCTGCAGTGGAATGATGGCTATCAAGAAAATATCTTTTGCTACACGAATAATATTCCTCAACGAGATGGTGGAACGCATTTAGCGGGTTTTCGTTCAGCATTGACGCGAACACTCAATGGTTACATTGAGCAAGAAGGGTATGCTAAGAAAGCAAAAGTAAATACGTCTGGAGATGATGCACGTGAAGGTCTGACCGCCGTTATTTCGGTAAAAGTACCAGACCCTAAATTTTCGTCACAAACGAAAGACAAACTGGTTTCTTCGGAAGTAAAGCCGGCTATTGAGCAAAGCATGGGGCAGTATTTCAGCGATTATTTGCTGGAGAAGCCCCAAGAAGCGAAACAGATTGTACAAAAAATTATTGATGCCGCGCGCGCTCGAGAAGCCGCACGCAAAGCGCGGGAGATGACGCGACGAAAAGGCGCTTTGGATATTGCGGGCTTACCCGGTAAACTTGCGGATTGCCAAGAAAAAGATCCTTCTTTATCAGAGTTGTTTCTGGTGGAAGGGGATTCGGCTGGCGGTTCGGCAAAACAAGCTCGAAATCGACGCACTCAAGCGGTTCTGCCTTTGAAAGGTAAAATTTTAAACGTTGAAAAAGCGCGTTTTGATAAGATGCTTGGTTCAGCCGAGGTGGCCACATTGATTACGGCTTTAGGGTGTGGTATCGGGCGTGAGGAATACAATCCAGAAAAAATTCGATATCACAATGTCATTATTATGACGGATGCTGATGTGGATGGATCACATATTCGTACATTATTACTGACTTTCTTCTTCCGACAAATGCCAGAAATTATTGAGCGAGGATATGTGTATATCGCTCAACCGCCGCTGTATAAAGTGAAGCGAGGAAAACAAGAGCAGTATTTAAAGGATGAACAGGCCTTAAGAGATTATCTCATTCAGACATCGATGGATAACAGCCAGCTTTTTGTGGCGCCGGATGCGCCACCCATTTCGGGTAAAGCGTTTGAATTGTTGATTCAAAAGTATCTGAAGGTGATAGCCTACAATGAACGATTAGCGAGAATTTATCCGGTCACGCTATTACAGGCACTGATGTGCATGAAACGCATAACGGTCGAGCAGTTGAGTACAGCCGAAGGCGCGGACGAAAGCTTGAAGCGCTTAGCGGAAACGTTGAAAAATTTTGAAGATGCTCGAATTGAACACCGAGTCAGTACGGTGAAAGATCCTGATCAAAATCGGTATCAGATTGAAGTAATTCAAATATCGCATGGTATACCCAGAACATATACGATTCCTCACGATTTTTGGTCATCACGTGAGTACGAGCGCATGGGCAGCTTGGCGGAAGAGTTATTGGATCTGTTGCAGGAAGGCGCGTACATCCAACGTGGTGAAAAGCAGTTTTCCATCAATCACTTTGGGCGTGCTGTAGAGTGGTTGATGAATGAATCAAGAAAAGGAAATGCGATCCAACGTTACAAGGGTTTGGGGGAAATGAATCCTGATCAATTATCGGAGACAACGATGAATCCCGAATCGCGCCGCTTGCTAAAGGTGACGATAGAAGACGCGATTGCGGCGGACCAGTTGTTTACCACATTGATGGGAGATCATGTGGAGCCACGGCGCGTGTTTATTGAAACCAATGCGTTGACTGTGGCTAATTTGGATATATAAGATAAGTCATAATATGGCTTCTTACTGAAAAGCTGGTCGAACATTCCATATCGGACAGCAAAGAAAGGGGCATTACTTCTGTCTGATTACTTTTGTCTGGGTTCTTTTTTTGTACTGATCTGAGTATTCTTGGCGGATTCGATTGCGCTGATGGCGTGCATATTGTGCGTCATCCACGTTGAGCACGCTTCCATGGTTTGCCGAATACTGTCTGTTTGAATCGGTTTTCCGATTCGTACGGTAATGTTGCCGGGATATTTTAGCAGTTTTTTGGGATTCCAATATTCACCAGCGTTGTGGACGATCGGTAAAACGGGTACGCCTGCTGATTTGGCGAGAATGAATGCGCCTTGAGCTAAGCGAGAATGTGTTCCCACTGGAATGCGGGTACCTTCTGGATAAATAATGATCCAACGATTTTTGCTCAATTGTTTGGCGCCTTGGTCTTGAATTTGTTGAAGCGCTTTTTTCCGTTGAGATCGGTCAATGATGATCGGATCCAATAAACGCAGAGCCCAGCCAAAGAACGGTACTTTTATGAGCTCTTGTTTTAATACCGTTGCAGTAGGTGCAAACATACTTTGAAAGAGAAAAGTCTCCCAAGTACTTTGGTGTTTGGCGACAACCACCACCGGTTTATCTGGAATATTTTCGCTTCCTTCAATGGTGAATGAAATACCACAGCACCACTTTGCCCAATGTATCATAAAGGAAGACCAGCGTGTGATCAGAAAAAAACGGTGTTCAAAAGGCAGAAAGGGGCAAACCATGAGACAGAACGTTGCCCACAAGACGACGCTGATGTTCATGACGAAATAAAACAAAAACGTTCGCAATACAATCATACTTTCAGCCACTCGTTTACGGCTTGCGCCAAATTTATGTATACCGGTAACGACGTTAAGCGTTCTGGTTGCTTTTGCATGAGTCGAGTCAGGGTTTTTCGTCCTTTACCGGTGAGAACGAGGCCCGCTTTTGCACCCGCTGCGTTTGCGCAGTCCAAATCTTTTAAAGAATCACCGATAAAGGGCACGCCATTGAATATGAGACCATGGCGTTGATGCAGTTCATCGAGCAAACCTGTTTTGGGTTTACGGCAGGAGCAAAATTCTTCAGGACGATGTGGACAATAAACAATATCAATAATTTGACCGCCACACTGGTTTAGCAGCGTATGCATTTTTGTGTGTATGCGCTCTAATTCGGCAGTGTTAAAAAAACCTCGATGTAGGCCGGATTGATTGGTGACAATAAAAATGTCATAACCGGCTCGTGTCAGTTGCGCCATGGCTTCCAGACTGCCTGGGATGGGATGCCATTCGCTGGCAGACTTAATGTACGATTCAGAATCGATGTTGATCACGCCATCGCGATCGAGCAGCACAATTTTATTTTTGGGATCCAGCATAAACGTTTCTCATGCACAACAAAGAACACGTTAACGCCAAAGTGCGAAGTCACTGGCAAGCGTGTTTTTAAGAAGAGAAGTAGTATAACGATTTTAACAGCAATTCTACAGCGTCTTGCTTGAAACGATCATGGATCTAGGATTGGAAAGATGAGCGGATTGGTGATTACGGAATGAATAAAGTGACGCGAGCGCCGAGGCCTGATTTATGATTCTCCAATCGAATAAAACCCGTACGTCCCTTGTTGTGGTGAGCAGCGAGTATGGCGTTAGCAAAGTAGAGACCCAGACCCGTTTTGTTTTCGCGAGCGTTTGCTGGGGTGAGCGCGTCAAAAGATTGATTCAGCATCGACTGAGAAAAGCCCGAGCCATTATCGTATACGTAGATTCGATGGTAGGACAAGGTGTCTTCGGATGAATCGGAGGCGGCCTTGTCATCCGCGCTGTCAAAAGATAAGTGGATGGTGTCTGCTCCAGCAGCAGAGGCATTCCAAATGAGCGTGTCGAGGACGTTATTGATCAATTGTTCGTCAATATAGATGGCGGCGCTGCCTTCGAGA
>JARRRL010000071.1:0-15389 GCA_037380725.1 Gammaproteobacteria bacterium
CATGCCCGCATCCCACATCAAGGATGGAGGGATGTGGGTGTTGTGGTGTTTTCATATGGTTCCACAATAAATCCGCAAGAGCGCGAAAGGCTGGCAGAAGCACCCGATGTTGCGCAAAAAACTCTTCATCGTATTGCTCGGACAAAACGGGTGAACACGTCGACGCGGAAGAAGAGCGTCCAGGTATTTTTATCATAGGACATCAAGGTCCAAGCAGGGGGGTTTTTATCATGATCCACTAGCAGCCGTCTAACGGAACCGAACAGAATAAGACACCGACAAGTATATAAAAAACTGCATGCAATCATTGCACATACTGTGTGGAAAAACGTTAAAGAGAATTCATAAACTGTATGGATTCTTTGTGGTATTTGATCCTTTTGAAAAGCTTGCACTTGCTTAAACGAGAACAGAATCGGAATGATACAAAAAGGTTACTTTTACGTTTCCCAAAAACACGCTGCTGACCGCATTTGCTTGTTACAAAGTACACACCAAGATCAACGTATCATTTTATCATGACTACAGCCTAGATCTTGGTTCAATTTTCATAACACGTTTACTGTTTTGTGGCATGCACCACAAGCAGCCCCTCGGGTCTACCACACCACCCTCCCATTTGTCAAAACCTTGTTTATAGGCATCGGGTAATCTCAGCGTAGTAACGTGATCATTTGTACAATCAATCTGCAATACGCTAGGCATATTACATGGAATAGCATAGATACAATCATCGGATGCTAAATAGCCATTTTGCCATTTATTGTGATGATAAAAACGCGGCCCAATCGCGTACACGCGCTCCGCCATAGGATCAATCTTTAATACTTGATCTGCATCAGAAGGAAAGCAATAAATGGATCCATTGACGCCCACCACGGCGCCACCGTATTTATACTTACCTTGCGGGCGATACATACCCGGAAGAATGGAGTCACCCATCAGTTCAGCGGTATCCGTGCGCGGATCGATACGCAGAACACGATCCGCGTGCGAGGGTATGGCGTAAATGCACCCATCGAGGCCGCGAACGCCCCCATGCCATTTATAAGGCGCTTGTGATAACACCCCAAACGTACTCACCTCACCTGATGCCGGATCGATTTTCAAAACGCGATCGGAACAGTTCGGTATACCATATATGCATCCATTTTCGGCTTCGATGCCTCCATACCATTTTTGTCGGGTCCCATCCGGCCTCCCAAGAAAAATCACTTCATCGGTAGCAGGTATAATTTTGAGCACTTGCGGGTGATTGCAAGGTATAGCATAAATATTGCCATCGATTTGAGCGGTAACGCCCCCGTGCCATTTCCACTTTTCGTGACCCAGATCACCAAATGTACTGACATGATCCCTGCTGGGATCGATGCGCAAAACCGATGATGCGCAGGAGGGAATTCCGTAAATCTGATGGGTCTGCGTACGGGAATCATACGCTTTGCAACTGCGAAGCCATTTGAACTTGCCAGGTAAATCAGATAATCCAATGTACGCCACACAGGCAGCATCTCCAACGGGCATCACCTTCAACACACGTAATGCAGATCCAGGGACGCAATAAATCGAACCAGTCGCCTCATCAATATCACCCCCTAAATACTTATCGCGACCCGCGATTTCAGGTTCGCAAAAATACAGTTGCGGCACAATCTGTAAACCCATTCTGGCTCTCGTTGGTATAACTGTTCTTTGGATAAGAGATCACTTGATCTTTCAAATAGAAATGATTTTTATTACTATTTGAAAGATCAAGTGACAAATTAAAAGGTGATCGCATGGGGTTGCATTTAAAATGCGTGGTTTACAGATGGTTTGCCTAACCTTGAAATCAGTGACCCAACAAATGGACAGGTAATTTTAAGTTGGTCTTACTGTAAAACCGCGCATTATACCGATAAAAAGCAACTTCAGAATCTTTTCAAAAGATTGATCTTGTTATCGATGCGCCAAAGTCCTCGTTGTCGATGCACCTTTCTGTGTTCAACAGAGTCTAACCCAACAGATGATACCTTATATTTAAATCGGGAGGGAATAGTAAACAAGTAATTCAAAGGTAGAATTTTTGCGTCAGATATCTTTACATATATTAACATTTAACGCATCCCTCCTTATTAACATATTGTAAATAAATATAATTTTTCTTGGCATGTATTATGCTTGTGCGAATACGATGTGCCGAGCTGTACGATTTTCTTCAGGATCGACACATTTTAATCAACCACCGTGTTTTACAAAGGACATGATCATGAAAAAGCTTCATGCTTGCACGGCAGCTGTGGTTGTCGGAGCATTTACCTGGATCGCTCAGGCAAATGCTGAGCCAGTAAGTGCTGTTGAAATTTCAAATATTTCAGCTTTTAACCCCCCTTTCAGTGCGGTTGTCGGCTGGGAGTTTGTCGCAAACAGCGATATCACTGTGACATCTCTTGGCATGTGGGACGAGTTCGAGGATGGCTTTAACAACGACGCGCCCGAAGTGGGCTTGTGGACCTTGAACGGCGATCTACTTGCCTCAACGATCGTAACGAGCAACGATGAGCTAATTGATGGGTTTCGATATTCGGATATCAGCGACGTCAAACTGACCGGTGACACACATTACGTTGTCGCTGGCGTGTTCAGAGAAGTTGTCGCCAATACAAATCCCAACTCCTTCGCTTTTGATGCTGATATCTCGAATGTATATCCAACAGATGTCATGTGGCTTGATAGCCGAGGCGCCAACTCAGACACACTGATTTTTCCCACCGACTTTAATAATTTCGATGGTTTTTTCGGCGCAAACTTCCGTTTTGTCGATGAGCCCACAACGTGCCTGTTAATAATCACAGGACTACTTGGACTTGGTATGACGACAACACAGCGTCGAGCAAAGCTCATCAAGCAGTGATTGCACTGTTCGTATCGTGTTAAGTGAAAAAAACCAAAAAAGGAAGCCTGGTTAGCGCTTCCTTTTTTGGTTTAGATAAATCTTCTGACTTTTTATCGTCCTGGACTCGATGAAGCAGACTGAACTTTTTAATCGTCCCGACTGGTTACTTCCAGTAAATGATAACCAAATTGAGTTTTCACCGGACCCTGCACTGTGTTAACATCAGCTGAAAATACCACTTCATCAAACTCTTTGACCATTTGACCCGGTCCAAACTCGCCCAGATCACCACCTTGTCGCCCAGAAGGACATTTGGAATGCGAGCGAGCTAACTCAGCAAAGTCAGCACCTTCCATAATTTGAGTTTTCAGTGTTTGGCACTGATCTTCGGATTCCACCAATATATGACGAGCTGTTGCTTTGGTCACACTGTTTCTCCTTACATTACACTTAATTTATGGTGTATTATTTATGATGCTCAGTACGTTGTCGAAAGCGCGTTTTGCAAGAGCCCCTGACTAATAAACACACACGTTACGCACTGCTCGCTAGCCCAAGAGGCCAGTATACCCTATCCCTCAACAAGAACCCAGAGCAATCCAACAGTCTAATCTGGGCAAGCAATCTCTGTATCGGGCACTCCGTAATAGGCAATGTGTTCGGTTAAGTTCTATTCTGTAAAGAGTGCAAAAAAGCAGACACTTTTGTATCATTTCACGAGTTGTATGAAGCTTCACGTAGTGCCCGCACCGATTAAAGCGCCGATTAATGAAAGTAAGCTATTGAAAAGAGGCTTTGTTTTTTCGAGAACAGTGTATGTATCGAATAGCTATTATTCCAGCTCGCGGTGGCAGTAAACGCATACCACGCAAAAACGTTCGAATGTTTTGCGGGAGCCCCATGATCAGTTATCCGGTGAGTGTAGCAGTTTACAGTGGATTGTTTGATCGCGTGGTGGTGAGCACCGACGACACCGAAATTGCCGAAATTGCCCAGCTTTATGGAGCGGATGTTCCGTATATGCGCTGTGCATCGTTATCAGACGACTATACAACAACGGCTGAAGTGATCACAGATACCTTGAATCGCTTAAATTTAAACACATTGGAAACACTGAACGATTTACAAGTATGCTGTTTGTATGCTACCACACCGATGTTGCAGCCTGAAGATCTGATCGCAGGATTAACCTTACTCACGCACGGTTCGTCAAAAGCAAACGTGTTCGCGGCAGGCCAATTTCCTGCACCTGTACAACGTTGCTTTGCTTGCAATGAGCAAGGTATTATGTCCATGGTCTGGCCAGAGTATGCCTCCAAACGTACACAAGATTTACCACCACGTTATTACGATGCGGGACAATTTTATTGGCTTAATGGCTACGCGTTTTGGACAAATCCGCAGTTGTTAACGGGTGAAACATATGGCTATGTATTACCCCGCAATCGTTCGGTGGATATCGACACACTGGAAGATTGGGAAGAAGCGGAATTTATTTTTAAGCATCAAGGTTTGTCTCCACCAGAACGGCCTGTAACGTCCGTGGCACGGAAGAGATGAATTCGGTATTTTGGGACTGAGATATGAGCGCGATCGATGCCATTATCGTACTCGGAAATTTAATGTCGGCAGAGGGTAGATTGAATATCGAGTCAAGCAGTCGCGCCGCGTATGCAGCAGGCATTTATCATCAACTCGGTGGCGTACCCATCATAACCTGTGGTTGGCGCTACCGATCTGATACATCACTTTCTTTGGCACAAGCGATGCAGAACTGCCTGCATCATACGCATGGCGTAGCGACATCGCTTGTTTTTGGACACGCTTTTCATTTATACTTCGACTCGACGCCATCTTCTCACAGCGATTCGCAGACTTCAAAATCGAAAGAGGAGGCTTCACGTCAATCTTTTCGTCAAACATTTCAAGGCGTACCGCCAGGCGATGATGCAAAAATTTTTACGCGTTTGCAATGCAAGCATCCTTATTACAACGGAGCGGTTCACCCTAAAATTTTTCCGAAAGCGTGTCCCATTATACGAAATCCGCTTACTCGGAAATAAGTACCCGCTACCGCTTCCATGTTCTTAAATCGCAAGGGATTATTTTTCATTCGCTTGACGCCAATGGGCTTCGATACTGATATTTTCCGGCGCCAATGACTGGGCACGCGTTAACACTTCACGTGCTTTTTCTGTTTCGCCTTTGGCCAATAAAATAACACCATACGTATCCAAGACGTACGGATTGTTGGGCGCCAACGCTTTGGCGGCTTCCGCCGTTTCCAATGCTTTATCATCTTTCATCTTGTGATAAGCCCACGCTAAATTATTTAATGCATCCGCATTCCCTGATAATTGCGCGAACACACTTTCATACGCATGAATCGCTTTGAGGTAGTCTTCTTTTTCCAACAATTCATTTCCTTGATGAACAATAGGCAAAACCGAATTGGATCGACTGGCCCATTGCCTAAGAAAATCATCAACAGGTTTATTTTGCGCCTTGAGGACTTGATATAAGGTTTGCCCAACTTGATCGGAAGCTTGTTTTTCCCAACTCTGAGTCAAGATATTTTCAGCGTCGGAAACATTTCCTTTTTTTAAGGCCAAACTGCCCGTTAACACCGCCTGTTCATCCGTCGTGATTAAATGCTCCGGTACTTGCGACATGAGTTTTTCCGCTTCACGTATGTTACCCATCTCCAACTCTAAGCGAATCAAGAGAATCAACACGTGTAAGTCATGAGGTTGGTACTGCAGCGAGCGCATCAACTCGTTACGTGCTTGCAAAAAATCGCTGGCCGATAAATACTGTTTCGCACGCTGAAAGGCCAATTGGCCTTCCGATTGATTCAGATTTGTCAGACCCGGATCAATCCGACGCGCCTCACGCAATGATCGTTCGGCCTTTTCCAATTGATGGTAACGCCGATAAAAATCCGACAACGCCACATACCCAGCAGCCCGATTCTGGTTAACGACCAAGGCCACAATAGACTTCTCCGCTCTATCAAATTCACTGATTTCACCTTCAACAGCACGGGTGAATAAAAAATACGCCAGCGGACGATCTGGATTTTGTTCAATCAAATGTTTTGCGGTCGATTTAGCGATTGAGAAATCTTGGGTATGCAATGCGATTTTAGCGCGATCAATCAACGCGATGCTGTTTTCTGGATCGCGCGCCAATATAATTTTAATCTGTTTTTTAGCCTCATCCGTATCTTCCATTAACAACGCGTATTTCATCGCAAGCAACTGAGCGGTCAGTGTCGGTTCAGGCACACGAAAACCCGATTCCACAATAGCCCTAGCGTCAGCGTGACGATCAACTTTCCAGAGCGTGCTCATCAGATTAAGCTGTAACTGATAATCACCTGGTAAATATTCAAGCGCTTTTTCCAAGGTAGCAATAGCCTCATCGGTCGACACGCTCAGCTGTGACTTGGCCAAAGCCAACCACATGTGCTTTTGATGAGGCTCTTTCTCAAGCCCTTGGGTCAGCAGTCGATGGCCCTCCGGGTCTTGTTGCATGAGTTTGACTAAACCCAACAAAGATTCTATTTTACCATTTGCTGTATCACGACTATAAGCCTGTTCCAAAGCCGCGAGGGTGTCATCCATACGACCCGCTCGAATAAACGATTGCGTCATCGCTTCCAGCAAACTCGGTGAAGCCGTTTCTGGATCAAGGTGCGTTTCAAAATAGTTACTGGCTGTTGCTTCATCACCCAGTAAAAATGAAACCAAACCCAACATCGCTCCTATATGGTCCGTTGGCGCATCTTGATAAATACTCATCAACTCATCACGAGCTTCCGCTAATTTACCCTCCCGCCACAAATCAAGCGCCACATCCAAACGCGCCTGCAACTCTGCAGCTTGCGGGTTTTGTTCAGCCAATATTCTTGAATACACCACCGCTTCAGATGTACGACCTTGCGCGCCGAGAATTGAAACCAACGCAGTCAATACCCGAACTTTTTGCGGTTCCATCAAATCAGTTTCCGGTAAACGCATCAACGCATCACTGAGCAGATCCTCCGCTTTTTCAAATTCCCCCAAGTGCCCATATACTTGTGCTTTAGCAAGTAAAACAGGAACTGAATCGGGATCATTCTGTAAAGCCAGGTCCAGCTTTGCTTCCGCCTCGACGACATGATTCAGTGCAAGCTCAGCCATAGTCCACACGACGGCTATTTCAGCTTGAAGGGTTTTCGTCAGGGTCGTATCCAGAGTCTCAGATGCCGGAGACACGTTTTCACCAACATCCCACGAGGCCATTAGCGCTTCCAATTGACGCAGATATCGAATGGTTTCGAGAGGATGGCGGCGTGCGAACGCAATTTTAGCTCGAGACAACAAACGTTGGGATTGCGGTATACGTTCCGCTTCCGTACCGTTCAACAACTCCTCCGCACTGCCCAATTTCCCTGCACCCAGATACCCTTCCAGTAGGGCTTGCAGAATATCGCTATTTTGATTGGCTTCAGGCACCGTGCTTAATATGCTTAAAGCACGGCGGTATTGACCTAAAGATAAAAACCAGCGCGCCTGAGCCAGCAGGACACGGCGCCGTTCGACCACAGTCAACGCTTTATTTCCAGCAGCTTTGCGTAATTCAATGAACGCAGCACGATATTGACCGGCTTCTTGATAATCTGCAGCACGCTCCAGTGTCGTCACATCTTGCTGAGTTGCTGGCGCATTCGCTCGCTTGTCATCACCACACCCCACTAAAAGACAACTGACAAACAAAATAGGATAGAAGACTTTCTGTAAAGGAAAACACCAATACTCGGAAAACCGCACCTGAGCCGAGTTGTGCGACGTGTCACGCCTTATAAACCACAAGATTTGAAAAAGAAAGCGATCGTGGTTGGATAAATTGTCCCAAACTGTCATGTGTCCCTCATTTAATATGCAATCAATTGCTATCCAAATAACTGTCCCACCCAAGGAGCGACAAAAACGTTTAGCTCAAACAGAACGCACTGCACCTCAAGACGTAAACGTTTTTTATCGATCGTTGATTTGTCACTAAACAAGACGAGCCTCATCACGCGCATCAGTCAGCGTCCACTGACTACGTGACGTGCCTACATCGATAAAAATGAACGGTATCCCGGATTTCTTCTATTGTCAAAAGCAAGTCATCTCAGAAGGATGAGAGCGAGATACCGTTCAACAATATATTGGTATCATACGATTAACAGATTATATTATAGCCATACATACACTATAGATGGCTATTCTATTTCACACTTTCTCTCGAACTCACCGGATATCGGAATTGAAAATGGAGGACGGGACCCAACACCGCATCGACGGGAGAGAAATCACACCACCAGCGATCGTTACATCTGTACAAATAGAAACCAAATCTCTGCGCGTATTTTAGATCACTCGTATCAGTTCCGGATCACCGCGATGCGTGTAATAATGCACCAATACTGTTGGCTCTATTGGCAATTCATCCACATTTTTATCGACAACGAAGGTACGCCAATCGCAACGTTCTGCGGTAAATTCAATGGTTGAAAAACCATGAACACTGCTATTGAAAAAATCAATGTGCGGATTATAAGTCTGCACAAGACGCGACGCCAGATTTCCTAAAAATTGTTGTCCTACTGTATTAACCAAGTTAGGCGCAACGAGTTCCATCAGACTAGTAGAAGTGATAGCAGGCGTCATAAATTCCTTGGCGACAATCTGCGGCTGACCTGGCGTGAAGTAATTCTGTTGCACCCGAGAGACCGTCGCTGCATGTAAATCACCGGTCAACACAATAACGTCATCCGCGTTTACCTGTTGAATGCCACGAACCAGCCGTACCCGCTCCGCGTCGTAACCATCCCAAGCATCCACGCTAAAAGGACGCTGCGCTCGCTTACTGGATGACGCATTCCCTTCACCATCACCCAACCACAATGGACTCATCAACGTTTGATTACCTAACACCTGCCAAAGTGCACTCGACCCCCCTAAACCATCTATCAACCAATCAAACTGTCTCGCCCCCAATAACGATTGATTTTCATCGAGAAACCACTTAGAACAAAACAAGGGGCCATAACGTCCGAACACTTCGTTTTCACCACAAGGATGAGGCGTACGGTATGTTCGGGTGTCCAACATAAACACATCAACTAAGTCGCCGAGGGGGAGATGCCGATAGTATGCGAGGCGACTATGCGGATCGGTGGCGCTGGGGTTGTACTGCACACGTGCGGGTATATACTCATGCCAGGCTTGCTGCGAGTCAAGCATCAGTTGGTTCAGCAACAGCAAGCGCTGATTTTCAAACGCCGGATCACGCGTAAAAGGATGATCCGGCAAACCTAATGTGTGATGAGCATAATCCCAATAAGCGTCATTTCCTATTTCGTGATCATCCCGAGTAATGATCCATGTGTGTTGCGATAGGCACGCCTGCAATCGAGCGTCCGTACGGTAAATGCGGTACAGCGTACGGTAATCCTCCAGATTCATCGCCACAGGAAAATCGGAACTGGGTAATTGAATTTTTCGGTCGTCAAAAGGCAAGTGTTGATAGCTGGGATCACCAACAGACTCATAGATAAAATCACCCAAATGCACAATGTAATCAATGCTGTCATCACGCGCTAATACCGACAACGCACCGTAATAACCATTCGTATAATCCTGACAGGTCAATACACCTAATTTGAGTCTCGGCGTAAAAGCGCCTCGACCCGGCGCCGTTTTACAGCGACCAACGGGGCTGGCGCTGTTACCATAAATAAATCGGTAATAATAGCGTGTGAACGGCTCAAGCAGTCCATCCGCATCCACAAGAACCGTGAAATCAGTTTGTGCAGTAATGTACTCTGACTCAATTTCCAAGGCGCAAATGACACGTTGAAAATTAAAGTCATGCGCCACTTCAAGATACAACGGTTTATTACGACGCCAAGAACCCGGTTCAATGCGCGTCCAAAACACCACACCACTAGGACTCGGGTCTCCCGAGGCAACCGATAAAGCAAACACGCGAAGATCGTTGACAATCAAGTTTGTAAATGGACTCGGCAGGGGATGATCTGGGGTAGGAATGGGATCAGGCGTTGGTATAGTATTTGGCGTTTCAGGACGATTGACGGGCACACGCTGCCCCCCTTCCTTTCGACGGCAAGCACTGAGCACAAAAGGTGTTCCTGCTGCACCAAACATCAGTGATAAAAACTGTCGTCGATCAAAAACCCCCATGTATTTCCTCGCACGGATATGGCTCTCGTCCTTTGCGAGGACTCAAGATCAATATACCTATAAGTCTTTGAACTAAGACACCACAAACGGTAATATTGCGTAACGGTATACAGCGTATGTGTTGTCAACTGTAGAATAAATTTCCCCCTATCTATTCTATCTATATTAAATAAATGAAATAATAAATACCGTGTCTCCTCATTACAAAAGTCGATCCTCACCCACAACCGCGTTTTTTTGATTTCGATGAAAGCCTTGGTGAAGGTCTCCACTACCAAATCAACACATAAACATTAATATCACCTACTTTTATTACAGACTGATTCGCTATTACAACAGAGAAAAACCTTACCTTTGGACCTGATTCGATACAGTTATAGTCAGGCTCAGGAGCCCAAATATGTCTATCTATTGTCACACCCACACAAACTCGATACACCATACGAGAAACCATAATCGCCCTGAGTATAGATCTCCATTTACACAACAGTTACTTTGTGTGAAAGATCCATTTTATTCCACTTGGAAAACAAATGGTTACGTTTGCGCTCTGTTTGTGACACTTATTGCTATTGCGAGCGGCTTAGGATTAATTCAACCTGCCTGGGCTGACACCAGCAGTCGTGTCGATCCTTATCGACTTTTACAACACGAAGCCACAACTTTAGACAACGCGTACCGGGTATATTTTACAGATCGACTCGACGGATATAAGCTCATACGCACATTCCACAGTGAAGCACTGGAGGTAAACTACGCGGAAGGCTTCGTTGTGATGATGCTGACCGACCCACTATCAAACCAACTGACTGAACGCGGTTTTCGAATCGAACCTGCCTGGAGCTGGAGAAGTAAACGACGCGCTCAAATTACTGAGGCCAAATCTCGCCTTAATACACCCGCAATCAATACTGAAAAAGTTTCCGGTCGTTCGACCATTGCTGGTTTTGCTTGTTACGAAGACGTTGAGACGACCCTAGCAAGCGCACAAGAATTAGCCAATCAATTCCCACAACTAGCCAGCCTGGTGGACATCGGTGACAGTTGGAACAAAGAAAATGGCTTAGGTGGCTACGATCTAGTGGTGCTCAAAATAACCAATCAAGCGGTTCTAGCTGACAAGCCCGTTCTTTTTATTCAATCAGCCATGCACGCCCGCGAATACGCTACCGCCGCATTGACCTTGTCCTTCGCTCAACAATTACTGAATAACTATGGGACAGATCCTGATATCACATGGATCGTGGATTATCACGACATCCAAATTTTGCTCCAAGCTAACCCCGATGGTCGAAAAATGGCAGAGGCTGGTGTCTTGTGGCGAAAAAATACCAACATCAACCACTGCCCTGAAGCGTTACCAGGTGTAGATTTGAATCGAAATTACACATTTTTTTGGCAATTCGACGAAATCGGATCCAGAAGTGACGAGTGCAGTGAAATCTATCGTGGATCCCTTCCGAGCTCCGAACCCGAGACAAAATCGGTGGAGGAGTACATCAGAAACTTATATACAGATCGACGCGGCCTTACAAATGATGACGCGGCCCCAGCGGACACCAGCGGTATCCACTTAGACATTCACAGCTTTGGCGAACTGATCTTGTGGCCTTGGGGACACATGGCGACTCCCAGTGCCAATCAAAACCAATTACAAACCTTGGGTCGAAAATTGGCTTACTTAACGAACTATTTTCCAACGCAATCCTTTGGGATCGGCGCGACCAATGGTACAAGTGACGAAGTCAGCTATGGAGAGTTAGGCGTAGCCGCCTATACCATCGAATTAGGAACCACGTTTTTTCAAGACTGCGCAACGTACGAGAACATCATAAAAAATCCCAATCTTGATGCCTTAATGTATGCCGCCAAGGTAAGCAGATCTCCTTATAAATTACCCAGCGGGCCAGATATTACACTCCTAACTTTGAACAATGGGCGAAACATAACGCTTACAGCTGGCGAAACAATATCCGTCACTGTAATAGCCGATGATAGTCGATTTTCAACAAGCAACGGAACAGAAACGACTCAAGCCATCAATCAAGTTAATGTTTATCTCGATACGCCCCCTTGGCTAGCCGAAGCAGCAGACAAAACACTTCTCCCCGCTGATGGCAACGCAGACAGTATATCGGAGATGTTTACCGATACGCTCACAACAACAGATTGGACCCCAGGCGAGAAACGAGTTTATTTCCAAGCTATCGATGCCAATGGAAGCGCAGGCCCTATTTCCGCCGCTCTGGTAAAGGTATTGGAACCCCTTGCCAACAACATCGAAACGCCTCCACCTGTTTCTACTCCCGCACCACCTGTATCAGGCAATCTTAACTCAAGCACATCGAACGGTATATCACTGAGTGATGCAAACGGTGGCGTACTCACGTGGCCGACTCTCGTCACGCTTATACTGCTCTTGTGCGCTCACCGTGTGGCGTATCGATCCCATTTTACGATGATGGTGTAAAATTTGTAATCCAAACAGCCTGGTACGGTTTCAAAATCCAACACGCACACTGGTCTGTCAATATCAGACCACTGATAACATCCTTCCAATGCATCGTACTGACCAAGTTAATATCGGCCAAGGTCAATTCTTGATCTTCGCACGTAATATTATAGATACAATAAATATCTTGAGATTTATCCAAGGATTGCCGCAGAAACCCAAAAAGATGATGCCCCAAATGTAACACACATTGAGTCGCATTCGGATGAAATGCTGGCTGTTTAATGCGAGTAATCAAAAGATGGCTCATCCTGCTATATACTTTGGCATAATCCGTGCTTTCATCAGACAGCTGATCGCATAAATCTCGATAATTCCACCGATGCCTATTAATTGAACGGTATCGTCCCGTGTGCTCCATCTTTTCGTAATCATTCCGCGTACCCACAAGACTGTGAATGTAGATACCAGGAATGCCTTCCATAGCAACCATGATTGCGTGTGCGCACACGAATCGATCTAAACCCCATTGATCCGGTCCATCGCTTGTCCCTTGCAAGGCATCGAATAAAGCAATATTGATTTCATACGGACGAGTCTCGTTATTCTCTAAAGTCCGCAATGATACGCGGGCGCCTCGATGCGTCAAAGCACGAATTAGATGTTCAATTTCCTCATCAGACAATAAACCCTCTGCAGGGCGCAATCCGATTCCATCGTGCGAAGCAATAAAATTAAAATACGCTGACCCCAACCTCGCCGGTGGCATATTCATCATCCACTGCCTCAGCACACAACAATCTCCTGTAATGAGCGTATTCAACAGTAAAGGGGGGAGCGAAAAATTATAAATACAATGCGCTTCGTTCGCATTACCAAAATACGCTAAATTTTCCTGATGCGGCACATTGGTTTCTGTGATCAAAATCGCATTGGGCTCAGCCTGCTCAATCACTGTTCGAAGTAAGCGCACTATTTCATGCGTTTCTTCAAGGTTCAAACAGGTACTGCCTGACTTCTTCCAAATAAAGCCCACGGCATCCAAACGAAAAACGCGTATACCTCGATCCAAATAAAATCGAATGATTCGAACAAACTCAATCAACACATCCGGGTTTCGAAAGTCAAAATCGACTTGATCATGGCTGAATGTACACCAAACGTTTACCGGTCCCGATGCACGTTCCACCTCGTAAGCCAAAGCATTCGTACGTGGGCGTATCACCTGACTCACATCTTCCTCCGCTCCCACAATGCGGAAAAAATTACATCGTCTGAACTGTACGGGAAGAACGGTAATATATGAACCGTGCTGATACAATCCTTTGTATAATCATCCAGAAATTTTTTTAGTGTGACCAACGGTTTCTCGGCTTGTCCCACCGTTTCCGCATCGCCTTCCACCAAAGCCTCAGACAACACACTGTCTCCATAGGTGACCAACACCACATCCTGCTCACTCCACAGAGCATGTGCGGTTTTTTCAGCATCCAGATCGGGCGCTAAGCGCATGGCTTTCAGCACGGTTTGCGCAATGACGGATAAAGGCGTCGATACCTCGACCTCACTGTAAATAAACTTAAGATGTTGCATCACCCGATGAAGGAGCGTCTGTGTGTATACATCCATTTTTACGCGTTCCCATGAAATTTTTTTATCACGCACGCACACGAACCATGAACGCATCGCTTAGTACGTCGCCGTTTCAGTACATCACTACAAAAAGGCATCTCGATCTGTTTCCACAGCCCATATTAGGCGCTCAAACACATCAGGCATCGCACTTTTAACACGACTCCAGGTTGGGATAAAAGGGGTATCCATTGGATTATCCAAAAAATACTGCCCGGCTCGCATGATGTTTTGAGCAAACAATTCTACCGCCTGCTCTTCACTGTGAATATCCAACTTCATGCCATTCATCAAAGCATCCGCGTGGTACGCTTCCACATAATCCAGTGCCGTGCGATAATACGTTGCTTTAACTGTTCGGAAGGTTTCCGTTGTAAACGTCACACCATGCGTCGCCAACTTTCGCAACAAAGATTTGATAATATCAATCGACATTTTCGACAAACCCGCCTCTTCATTACCTGGTGAGAGATCCTGATGTTTATGGTCATATGTCTCCGCTACGTCTGCCTGACACAAACGATAAGATGAATAGTTTCGATACATTTCCGATAACACGCCCACTTCCAAACCCCAATCACTGGAAACACGCAAATCCGACAGTACGTCACGACGAAAAGACATTTCACCGGCAGTGGGATAACGAAAACTATCCATGTAATCCAAATAATCCATGTTACCCAAAGTGCGTTTCAGTGACTTAATCAAAGGCGTCACCAGCAAACGTGCCACACGTCCGTTAATTCTGCCGTCCGCAACACGCGCGTAATACCCCTTACAAAAAGAATAATTAAACAACGGGTTGGACACAGGATACAGCAATCGCGCCAGTAACGAACGATCGTACGTTACGATATCACAATCGTGTAATGCAATAGACTCACTGCGCGCTGTCGCCTGGACGTAACCCATGCAATACCACACATTTCGCCCTTTCCCCGGTTGCGTTGGCGCTGCCCCCAGCTGCATCAGTTCATCATTGAGCGCGCGTAAACGTGGCCCATCGTTCCACAAAATACGATGGTGTTGCGGTAACTCAGAGAAAAATTTCAACGCAAACTGGTATTGACTTTCATTAGCTCGATCCAAACCAATTACTATTTCTGAAAGATAGTCCACTGACTTTAACTCTTGCACAATACGAGACAACGCCGGACCTTCTAATTCCGAAAAGAGCGAAGGTAAAATTAACCCT
>JARRRL010000072.1:0-10283 GCA_037380725.1 Gammaproteobacteria bacterium
TGGCTTAGCTCAACACCACGCTGGACAATTGGTTCTCCAAGTCGATCAGGAGGCTTTTTATCAAGAAATCCTCACCGCAATTCGACTCAACCTCTTGATCATGATCGCTTTACTCGTGCTCGCCACCGTAACGATGATCTGGCTGCACAGTCACTGCCCTAGGCGCCTGGGGTGTTGCAGTAAAATTATTTTCCATGTCAGTTACGCCATCGCCGCCAGCGCCGTATTGATCTCGCTGCTGGGCTTATTTGAAAAAGGCATCAGCAACAAAACCGGGGCCATGACAAAATCCTTACTCGAACGGCTCGATGTACCCGCTCAGATGCAATTGGACCTGAAACAACATCTCACGCTCATTGATCAAAACCTACTGAAACACTACACCCAAGATGACGCCGACATTCAATCCATCGAACTGTACCAGCACGGTAAACGGCTTTACTACGCGGCGGCGCCCGGCATCACCGAATCCGACCTGTCGACCTTGCAAGTGGGCGTCTCACCTTGCACGAGTAAGCATTTCGGTTTTGGTAGCTGTACCGCGATCACCAGCGACCCCAGCTTGATCTTGAAAGTGATTGTGCCCACCAAGCGGGTATACAATCGTTTATTCCGAGCCGCCAAAAATTTGCTGATGCTCTTTATTTCCACCACATTGATCGCCAACCTCTTCCTAAACATAGCGAACGTTTTTTCCACCAGCACCGCCCAGCAACTGAAAAGCCAGCAACACAAACGGGAATTCCCCGAGCGCGCCGAAAGTTTACTGCGCCCCGTCTTCACCTTAGGCGTTTTCATAGAAGGGCTGAATCTGGCTTTTCTGCCAAACTACCTCAAGCACTTCACGTCGGGGGGGCCCGTCTCGATCTTCTTCACAAGTTATTTTCTGTGTTTTGCACTCGCCTTAGTGCCCGCCGGTCGATACGCAGCACGGCGTCACTTACCCCATATGATGATTGTCGCATTCATCTTAAATTTCATTGGTCTTTATTTGTTGGTTTTCGCACAAAATATCTATTGGGCCATTGCCGCTCGAGCCCTGTCGGCCTGCGGTCAAGGCATTCTATTGATCGCGGTGCAAGCTCACCTGCTTCGACTGGAAACCGGCTCCACGCGCTCCGGTGGCGCACGCCTGATCGTCTTAGGGTTTAACATCGGTGTGATTTCGGGCACCTCCATTGGCGCACTGCTGGCCTCCCTGTTTGGTGAAGCGCCTGTCTTTTTGATCGGCATGGCCGTCTGTGTTTTTTGCATCCTATACATCTCTCGAACCATCACAAACATTGAGCCAACGACACAGGCCCCTGCTCCGATGCCCACTCCGAGCAGCACCCCTCGTCATCCAAAACACCAACTGTCCATCAGCCAACTGTCCATTAAAACCACGCTGATCGCGTCTTATCTGAAAAACTTTCTCAATCCAGAATTGCTCAAACTCACCCTTCTAATCGGTATACCGGCCAAAGCGGCCTTCACCGGTGTGCTGGTCTTTGCGCTGCCACTGGTGCTCTCTGGTTTTAATTTGACCAAAGACGAAGTGGGCCAGATCTTGATTTTTTATTCTTTTGGTATTGTGGTGACCACCACCTTGATCAACAAAATCTCAAACACCGGCATAAGTCCTGCTGCATTACTGTTTATGGGATGCATCGGATCCGGATTCGGATTAATAATTATCAGCTACACGTCTTCACTGTCTCTGGCGCCCACGCAACTAAAAATTATGATTACCGTCGGCATCCTGCTGCTGGGTTTATTCCACGGCTTCATACACGCGCCAGCGGTCACCTACATCGCCCGCCTCACCCACATCAAAACCGAAGACCGCCCCGCCCTCATCGCAAACTATCGCCTGCTTGAGCGCGTGGGTCACATCATGGGTCCTACTTTGGCCACGCTTTTTTTAATCCAAAACGGACGCTTTCTCGAAAGCCACATGCTCCTTTTCGGGCTTACGATCATGATCGGTGGTCTGCTGTTTCTGATCACCCATTCTGATCATCCATAAACATACCAAAACGAGTTAAACCATCAAGGTTCAATACGATATGCTGAGAATAAGCCTCCTATTTATCACCCTGCTGCTCTCACACGGCGGTGTAGCCGCGCCCCCCGCCATCCCTGAATGTGCGGTTTTTCACCATCAAGGCTTCAACTCAAACCGCCATCACGACTCAAGCTGGCGCTGCAAACTCGCGGATGCCTCGTGGCAAGCCATCAGTACAGGCGCGGTAAAATTCAGACCCATTCACATTGAGCCCAACATCACGCCGGCGCACGGTAAAATCAAAAATATTTTGGTGCTGTCCTCTAAGCTGTCGTCCGCCTACGACGAATCGAGTCTCACTTTATTCCAAAGCCTCTATGGAAAGGCGGATCATTATCGCTTCACCTTGTTTAATTACGCACAGAACTGCAGCACAACACCCAGCAGTATGCGCTGCCCCAACGCCGACGCCGCCCTGCATAAAGCGATGTTGGATCACTTCGACTTGGTGGTATCCATGGGCTCGGACACCACAATCTATCTGGCAAATCACGCCAACTTCAACACGCTGCCCATTGTCAGTGCTTGCGCCAAAGATCCTCGTCACTTGGGATTACTGGATCAACTCGACCCACAACGCCCCCAACACATCGCGTACACCTCACTGGATATTGATCCCACTTTGCAAATCGATTATCTGCAATCACTCTTCTTACAAAAACTGAAGCACATCATCCTACTGGTGGACACCGACAACATCAGTTCCATTAAAACGCAAGCCGAACCCCTTGAAAAAACCATTCAACGCCAGCACTCAAACCTGAGCGTCACAAGATTGAATATTCAACTTCAGGGACATTACAAAAAACTGATTCAAACGCATCAACTCGAGCACTATCTCAACGAAACCCTATACCGCAAACTGGATCACTACCGCACACAATACGCTGCGCGTACACAAAAAATAGGCCTCTCTCCACAGACGCATTCGCCAGACACGCTTTTTTTGATCACCGGCAGCACGGAAATTTTTAACCACATTGATGCCATTAACCAACACGCCGGTCACATTCCGGTATTGAGCGTCACGCCCAGTTTCATCACGGCTGGTCGTCACAGCGCGTTCATGGCGCTTGGGGTGAGTTTTACGCGCAACGCACGCAAAGCGGCTGATTATATTTATCAGATATTGGAGTCCGGCGTCTCGCCCAGCGCGCTACCACTTGGGCAAATCAGTTCACCCGACATTGCCATCAATTTCCGTCTGTTGCCCACGGGCTTCAAGGTGCCGTACGCTTTCTTTGAAAACGCGTCTTATATTTTTGATCTCAACGGAAAAGCCGTTCGCTGCGATGGCAAAAACGTTTTTCCACCCGAAGAAAGTTGCCGATCCACCGTCTTCTCTGGATAAACGTCTTTCTTGGGTAAGTGTCTTTCCTGGATCACATCAAAAAAGGCGTTCTGCTGAACGCCTTTTTTGTTTGACTCCACGATGATGGTTCACGCTCAATGCGTTCTGAAAGAACCCGTAAACGTCTCCCTGGGAATTTCTTTATCCACCAAGGCTTCAAAGGCGGCGCGCTTAACGGTTTCCGTGGATTGTTCCGTTGTCATCACTTTATCCAAGGTCACCGCCATCGCGTCCTGATTCACCGTCGGCATGGAAATACCGGCCTCTTCAATCAGTTTTGCTTGCTCTTGCTCGACCCGTTGTATCCGATCGCGCTCTGCATCGTCGTTGATACGAATGTCGGGAGTATATACGACTGGTAACGATTTCGAAGACAACAATCGAGACAACAGTGCGCTGGATGAAAATGTGGTACTTGCCGACAG
The DNA here is from genome assembly GCA_037380725.1 of Gammaproteobacteria bacterium. Lineage (GTDB taxonomy): Bacteria > Pseudomonadota > Gammaproteobacteria > Pseudomonadales > JANQJO01 > JARRRL01. The sequence goes on from JARRRL010000072.1 coordinate 3,824, forward strand.
CGTATTATTCTGCAAAATAGGCTCAAGCTGATTCACAGCATCAACGACAGGGCCAATCACAGGATCAATCACAGGGTCATCAAATTTAATTTCAATTTCGCGCAACAATTTAATGAGTTCACGTTGACGCAAAACCGGTAATGGCAACACGGAAACGTTGGGCGCGCAGTTGCAAATATTCTGGTTAGCCAGATCAACCAACACCGTTTCCCGATGCGGTAAAAATACATCCAGCAAAGCATCTGAGATGGCGAACCCTGCACTGTTGCCCGCAAAGTGTGTGGGATCAAACTCCGGCTCACCCGCCAAGGTTCCCACAGTCGGCTCCACATGCACAAAACCCAAGGAGTTCGGCCAACGTAATCCATGACCGAGCGCATTGTTTGCCGTCAAACCGAATGCACCCGGTTGGTGACAGCCAGCGCAACTGAGCGCCGTCGCGCGGTTCACAATGTGGTTGGCGTTCAAGGTAAACGGGGCACCCGCCGCATTCAAATCATTTATAAATCCGGGATCAACAGAGCTGATCGCTTGATTACGGTAATGATCGAATGTCGGTGATAAAGACTGACTTTCAGCCCCATTTTTATTGCTGTCTACCTGATACGTAAAACCATTGATCGAGGGGTTCGCCAAGCGATCGGCAGTCACCTGATTGACAACGTCTTGCTGAAAATTCGCCGCACGCGCCATGATATTGGGAATACCGATGGCGTATGGATTCCCCCCAGGCAAGGTGGGTGCACTGCCCGTCGCCAGGTCTCGTTTCCACAATTGACCATATGGATTCGCCTTCACACTGGTTGGCATAATATCAAAATCACACACCCCCGAGCGGCAACTCAAAAATGTCTTAAACTCCTTCAAGGTCCACGGATCAGGTGAAAAACTCGATAAATCGGATAAAAACTGGTTCGTGCGAATTTGGCCACTGGTTGAGTTGCCGTACTGCGCCAAGGCGCTCGAGGCATAGTGATTGACGTGAACCACTTCAGAAAATCCCGGCAAACCCTCGTAATAGAATTGAGCTAATTTGACAGCGCGTGAGCTCGGATCACTGTCGTCTGACAGATCCAACCAAAACTCGATGACGTCTCGACAGCCGGAACGACAACCGGGTTTCGGATTTGGCAGCACACCTTCAAAAATGATCAAATTTTTCTCAATGCCATTCGCTTTTCCGTAAATAATTCGATGCTCACCACAGTTTTTCCAGCCGGAATCCGCTAAATCAATCCGATTGATCAAAGCCAGAGGTTGATATTCGTTATCAATTACCGCCGCTATCTCAGCCGCCGTACCAATGGCTTCGGTCCCTTCCGCGCGCTTACACGTATTCAAGGGAAACCCATTTACGAGACCATTGTGATCATCGCAATGGGGGTTTCCAAGCGTTTCAGCGTTAATCTGATCGTTTTGCGTATCCCAAAACTGTTTAAAAATCGATTCTGGACTGGCGCCAGGCACTTGGCTGGATACATCATCACTTATCTTTTGCAATGTTTGACGCAAACTGAAATGCCCACTGCCCACGGTTTCTGCATCGTGCACAAACAAGGTTCGATGTATATCGATGTCAGGCTCAGCGATGGCGGCAGGCGCCACGCAGATTGAGCCCTCTACAAAACCCGTTTGCGGAAAAAGGCGGATGCGTGGGGGTATAAGAACGGAAACGTCTGACAAGGATAACGACGCGTTGTTAATCTGATTCAGTGCTTCAACATTAACATTGATGGTTTCGGTTTTGCTCAGATTCGAATTCAAGGTCACACGCTGCCCACTGAAATCTGAGCTGTTCAATGACGCCATGACATTCGCATTGATTGAACCCGACAGCACGACGCTTCCGAGCACAGTCAGTATTATCTTGTTCATATCACCTATCCATATTTAACCTGTGAAAATTCCCTTTTTGGCCGCCTAGATGAGTCGCACATCACTCACGCAAACCCACAGTGGCTCTCAGAGTGTAAGAAAAAGACGGCGACGCTTCTGTGATAAAATCACAAAAAACCTGGAACAAAATTATGCCAACGCGTGCAACGCATCGCCCAGCGCTGAGGATAAGGTGTCGATCTCATCCGCTGTAACGGTCAGTCATTACAAACGCGTGAAGCGCCAACAGCGATGTACTTTGGGGTTACGAACAAAATCCGGATCCAGCGTCTCAGCGGAGATATCTTGCCACGCACACGTGCTTGCTAAGGCCGCTTCGTCTAGGCTAAACGTACGTTGATTCGTAGAAAAAAACAACGCTCCTCCCACCGCTAAACGAGACAAACACGCGCGTATTAGCGTAACGTGATCACGCTGCACATCCAATACGCCTGCATTTCCCGCGTTGAGGTCAACCACGTTCTGCAATCCGCATTCACCAAACGATGCTGATTCGGATTCAGATCGTTATACGCCAAGTTTTCCGCCGCCCAACGCAAATACGTTTGGGAAAGATCCACGCTCACCGAACACGCAGCGCCCCCCAAAGCGGCATGTACCGTCGCCGTCGCCGTATAACAAAACAGATTTAAAAACCGTTTACCGTGCATCAATTCAAACAGTTTGCGACGTAAAGGACGGTGATCCAAAAACAGACCCGTATCCAAATAACGGCGAAGATTCACCTGCAACACCGCCGGTCCTTCTCGAACAGTAAAAAAATCGCGGCGATCACCGAAGCGTGTTGCGGTTTCTTGTCGTTCATATTGGCTCGCACCCGCGTGTCGGCGACGAATTTTCGTCACAATCGCTTCCAGTGGCCTATCGCCATACACCGCAACGGCTGCCAACAACTCTTGAAAACGTTTAGCCGCTTGAGTGGCTGACACGCTTTTCGGTGCCGCGTATTCCTGTACGTGAAACTGGTCTTGATACACATCAACCGCGCACGCGTATTCAGGCATATCCGCATCATACAAGCGGTAACAGCTCGTACCCGTTTGTTCAAGCCAACGCCGAAGTCGCTTGCCATTCTTTCTCAATCGATTGAGCACCATAGTGCTCCCGTCGCTGAGCGCCGCTTCAGCGATGCGGCCCGCTGGCGATGTGCGTAAGGTCGCTTCAGCAGCGGGCAGTAAGTCGAACAACAATAAATCACTGTCAATCGATCCATTGTAAAAACGGTATTTGCGTTTGACACGCAAACGCAAAGCGCCCGCCAAGTCCCGATTTCCCGTAAAGACCGCCGCTTGCCAAGGCGTAAACAAACGCTTGAGAGTTTCACCCAAACAGGGATATAAGCTCTCCAGCGTTTTTTTATCCCCCATGCGTTCACCGTAAGGTGGGTTCGTGATCACCCATCCTCGCGCTGGCCGCTCCGCCAAATCCGATGCTTGCAGCGCTTCTAAGGCCTTTTTTTCTATGCGGATGAGCGCATCAAGTCCCGCTGCCTTTGCGTTCGCCCGGGCTGCTGCTACCGCATTGGGATGAACATCAAACCCCCGAATCCAAGCCGGCGCATCTCGGTCGAGCGCCACACGCAGACCGTGCGCAAAACGCGCCTGAGCGGCTTCCACGATACGGCACCACAACGCCTCATCGTGGCCCAACCAAGCCGCAAAACCAAAGTGTTTGTCGGTCACCGTGTTCGACTCGGTTAAAGCCCGCCCTAAGCCAGGCGCTCGATCCACACACATCATAGCCGCTTCAATCAGGAGCGTTCCCGAACCACACATGGGATCAACGAATCCAAACGCCTCCGCTTCACCCGCCTTGGCGTTCCCGCACCACATGCACCCTGCTCTCAATAACAAAGCCGCCGCCAAATTTTCCTTTAGCGGTGCCGGCGTTGCTCGACACCGATACCCGCGCTTGTGAAGGCTTTCACCCGCTAAATTCAAGGCTAAACTGACTGTTCCTTTCGACAAATAGGCGCACAGTCGAATGTCAGGCAGGATAAAATCCACGGACGGACGTGCCTGTGCGTGAGCCACGAAGTGATCAACCACCGCATCCTTTACCCGCTGCGCCCCAAAGCGCGTGTGACGAATCTCATCGTTGGTTCCAATAAATTCAACGTGAATACGGGCTTCAACTGAAAACAGCGTGTGCCAAGGCACCGTTCTGGCCAAGTGATACAGGTCATCGTCTGAGGTGATCTTCCCCGCAGCCAATTGCAACAAAACGCGATTGGCAAGCCTCGACCACAAACACACCATATAAGCCAATTGGGTATCACCGGAAAAATACACGCCCGCCACAGCAACGCGACAGGACACGGCCCCTAAGGACGCCAATTCTTGCTCCAACAACAATTCCAAACCTTTCGGGCACGTTGCAAAAAAGGATAACGGCCCAGACTTCAACTCCATGACCACTCACTCAGTTGCTCTCTACAGAGCATCGCGTAAAAACCGTGCATCGCGTAAAACCAAACGGACTGAACCAAACCAATGACAATTACGCGTTCAAATCCACCACAATGCGACCCATCACCTGCCCCGCTGACAGGCGATCCACATAAGTCAAAATCTCCGATAATGGCACGCGCGTAACGATGTTTTGCAAATGCGGCAAGCGCCACTCTCCCGCCAGCGAATTCCACATCAGCTGACGTATTTCATTTTCCAATTGCGCTGAATCAACCCCCAGCAGATTAATTCCTCTCAAAATAAATGGAAAAACCGAACCCGCAAAAGTCGGTGCCGCCGCCAAACCACAACACGCCACACTGCCGCCATATCGAATGGATTTCAAAACATTCATTAAAATCTCACCACCCACCGTATCAATTGCAGCACCCCAGCGCTCCGTCAGCAGGCCTTTCGATGTGGGTTCAACCAGCGATTCTCGTGGTACAATTTCGGTGACACCCAATGATTTCAAATACGCTTCCGCGTCAGTTTTACCCGTCAAGGCAACGGTTCGAAAACCCAACTTGTTCAGCAACAACAACGACAGTGATCCCACCGCTCCGGTGGCCCCCGTCACCAATACGTCACCAAACTCCGGGGTAATCCCCACTTGCGTCAGTGAATCCACACACAACGCGGCGGTCAATCCCGCCGTACCGTAAGCCATCGTTTCATAGAGCGAAAAATGCCCTGGCTTTTGCAGCACCCACTCCGCCGGCACACGCACCAACTGACCCAGTCCGCCTGGCACAGACATGCCCAACTGATAGCCCGTTACCAGCACTTCGTCACCCACGGTAAATTCCGATTTGGACGACGCCAACACCACGCCCGCGCAATCAATACCGGGCGTGTGTGGGTAGGACGCTGCAACGCCCTTCGCCCCCTGAATCGCGAGCATATCTTTGTAATTCAACGATGAGTAATGCACCCGTATTGTCACATCACCCGGCGGCAAAACTTCCTCGGTCACCTCTTCGATCGCAGCGTTGTATTTTCCATCCACTTCATGAACACGAAGCGCGGTAAACGACTCCATAAGTCTTATCTCCAACCTTGACATGTTTTGATATACTTTTTTGTACTCACAACTGACTTGTACTTACAACTAACTTGTACTTACAACTGACTCCATCCACAGCGTTTTTTCATTTTAAAGCGTCGCGCACTTCGTCACACATCCCATGGATCGCGCCCACCGGCACATTGCTGTCTTGTAATTGCGCACGCACCCATTCGTGCTCGCGAGATAAAGACGAAACAGCCGACCCCGTCTCCCCACGCCCAAACCATTTTTCAGACAACACGCGCGAAGCAACATGACCCATCACACTGGATAATTTTTCCGCTACTGTTTTGCGCGTCTCAAACTCAATTTCTAAAATCTCTGCGGTCTTCGCCGCGTTCAGCACATAATCATCACTGGTCATGATCTCGTCAATTAAATTTAATTTATGAGCTTGTTTACCATACCAATGTTCACCCGTCGCCACTTTTGCCAAATCCAAACCGGGACGAAACGCATCAATGTGCTCCTTGAACAAGCGGTGGGTCGCTTCCAACTCAGTGATGAATTTTTGCCGCCCTTCCTCGGTATTGTGCCCAAAAAGGGTTAAGGTCCGTTTGTATTCACCCGCCGTGTGCAATTCCAAATCCACTTCATGTTTTTGCAAAACACGGTGAAAATTGGGAATCTGCGCCACCACGCCGATGGAACCAATCACGGCAAACGGCGCAGCCACAATCGTATTGGCCACCACCGCCATCATATACCCACCACTGGCCGCCACACGATCGACGGCCACCGTGAGACTCACGCCACGATCCCGAATACGCTGCAACTGCGCAGCGGCCAAACCATACGCATGCACCAAACCACCAGGACTTTCTAAGCGCACCAACACTTCATCACGATTCGCCTCAGCAATCGTTAAAATAGCCGTTACACACCGTGCCAAATCATTCACAGCGGAGGCTTTTATGTCACCATGAAAATCGATCACGAACAAACGTTTCTTTTGATCACTGCTTACATCTGTGTGCTCAGATGGGGTATCGGGTTGATCGCTTTGTGCTGTGTCCTGTTGTGCTTTATGTACTTTGTGTGTTTT
>JARRRL010000072.1:10305-18888 GCA_037380725.1 Gammaproteobacteria bacterium
CTCGCGCTTTTTCCTCTGCTTCGCGTTGTTTCCGTAGCGCCTTATATGCCGCTTTACTCAAGGCATAGCTGTCCAGCACGTCCTTATGTTCATCGATCTCATCATTCAGTCGATTGACTTTCAAAATTGGCTTGTTGGACGTGCGCGTTCGTTGGCTCACCCCCACCGCCACCGCCAATATCACCACCACTGCCAGCACCACCGTCACGGCCTGGGCCAAAAACAAGCCATATTCAAACAAAAATTCCATTCTGAGTTCTCTCTCTCTACCGACGCGATATACCTTGAATTCATCTCAACACAGCAGAAACACTGCTGCAACTCGTGTGTCACGATTCTAACGTGTGTGGGTCGCCGAGTCATCGATGCGTTGGGCGCAACACACATACGTTGACAGCAGCATCATGCCACTGTCAGCTAGAATCTCATTGAGACCGCAAAACCGCTCAAGGCCAAACACGTGATCTCAACCCTACAACTCCACTGACTGTCAGCCCATACTGCCATACTGCATACTGGCTGGAACGCCAAGATGCTACCACATACTGACAAACCCGTGCCGCTTTAACGTCTTCCACAACGTCTTCCACGTCAGCTGCCACATCGGCACGAATTTTTCATGCCTTTCTCACAGATTGCACGCACAGATTGCAAATGAACCCATACCGGACCGCCCACCAGATCACTGAGCGAGGCACACTGTGAACACCAAGACCACTGCCAAATTAACCTCACCCGATATCTCTATCCACCCCGATCAATGGCCTGAGCAATGGAACAAGCCCACTCCCCCTCACAAGCGCTGCGAGCAGCCCAAGCCTGAACAGCTTTTTGAACGCGCCAATCAATACAAAAAGCAAGGCTTATTCCCAGCAGCAGCCCATCTGTACCAGCAACTGCTGCACAGTTCACCCGGTCATCCCGAAGTCAGTCTCAATTACGGCAATTTATTGCAGCTCGAAGCGGATTATGAACCAGCGATTCAGGTGTATCAAAATGCCCTCAGTAAAGATCCCAACCACACCTTGTTATTAAATGGCCTGGGTAACGCGTATTGCAAAACGGGGCAACTGGAAAAAGCCATCACCCCTCTCAAGCGCGCCACACGTATAAACCCAAACGACGCCATCTCCTGGTTTAATTTAGCCAACGTGTATTTTCAAATGCAGCGCATCGAACGCGCGCAAAAATGTTTAAATCGCGCCAAAAAAATCAGACCTAAAAAACTGAATTTTTTTCACCTCGCTGGCGAAATCGAGGAACAATTGGGCCACTGGGCAACCGCTTTGGAAACCTATCAACACGCACTGGACATCGACCCCGACAACCCCACCACCTTGCATAAATTGGGTCGCTGCTACATGGAAAATCATCGGCTGACAGACGCGAGACGTACGCTCGAGCATTGCTTGGCGCGCTCACCACACTACCCACTGGCCTGGTACCACTTGGGCAACGCACTGCGCAGCTTGGGCCAATTGGATGCCGCGAGCGCCGCTTATCGCAACTGCTTGCAGCAGGATGATCAACACGTGGAGGCACGACTCAATTTAGCCTTATCTGAGTTGCAACAACATCAATGGCAACGCGGTTGGCGGAACTATGAGGTACGCTGGAAACTGCCACGTTATCAGCATCCGTATGACGCTTTACCCCTCCCTCGCTGGCGTGGCCAATCACTGGCTGGATGCGGCATCGTTTTATGGGGTGAGCAGGGTGTCGGTGACGAAATTCTGTTTGTGCGTGTGGCTCAAGACTTGGCGCAACACGCCAAAAAAGTTGTTGTACTGTGCAACCCTCGGCTTCAATCCTTACTGCAACGCAGCTTACCGGGCATCACGGTTATCGCCAAAACGGCAACTCTGGACCCAGTACAAGCCATACCTCACATCCATTTCCACAGTCCACTGGCCAGTGTGATGCAATATTTACCAGCGGCAGCGTATTTAAAACCGTTCTCGCTGCGTCCGAACCCCCATTTCACCGCTCAGGTTCCACGACGGAAACATCAACTCGCGATCGGCATCAGCTGGCACAGTCACAACGTAAAAAGTGGACCACAACGCAGCGTAGCACTTAATCACTGGTTGCCCTTGTTGTCGGAACACAAGCACAGGTGGGTAAACGTACAAGCCGGCAGTCATCAACGCGCACTGCAGAACCTAGCACGTCACGATATTCGTTTGTATCAAGACTCCAGTTGTGATCCGCTCAACGATTTGGACCGCTTTGCCGCTCTGATCAATACACTGGATTTAGTGATTACCATTGATAACACAACTGCTCATATTGCAGCCAGTCTTGGCGTACCCACCTGGATTCTGTTACCGAGTGATGCAGAGTGGCGCTGGGGCACTTCAGCGCATCACTGCGTGTGGTATCCCGATGCGTATTTATTTCGAGCCACTTCACCTGGCGATTGGGCACCAGTATTTCAAGCAGTGACGCAAAAGCTAAACAGACTGTCTACAGCGCCCAACCCGTGAAGACTTCACATCAAACAAGCGATTTATAACGCAAGCGCCCAGCCAGTGGTTTCACCTCCGGTGTCACCCCATCCACATTTAAGGGTGCCAAATCCGCATCAGAACAATAAGGACGCAACATGTCGTAAACTTCTTGGCGCATTGAAACTGGTGCTTGATTGATAAAATCCATCGGATCAATCTCTCCAAACATCATGGTGGAGAACTCACGCCGCACGCGTTCCGAGCGAGACAGCAGGTCTCGCGCATACGCCACACTTTCTCGGGTTTGATCGACTTGATCGACAACGTGCTCTTGTCGTCTAGCCAGTTCTTTTTCTTTTAATTCTTCTGGATTTTGTTCAGTATTTTTCATACAATTGTTGTCCAACTTACTGCATTGTCATCAAGTGCTTTGCCACTATTACGGCAGCAAAGGCGATGTAATAGTAGTTGTGTTTTGTTATAATGCCGTTCACGAAGTCATAGCAAAGATCGCAACGACATTGGTCACATCAATCCCTACGGCAATTCCTACGGTCCTACGACATTCCCTACGACAAAGACTGATGAATAACCGACTCAATTTTCTCCAATTGCTCATCAATATCCAAAAGAACTGAGAGCGATTCACTTTCCACTTCACACACTCGCTCACTCAGATTCGGGCTCTTCACCACTTCCACAAACTCGATCATTGGGTGCGTAGCCAATATTTGGTTTTTTCGGGCTTCCACCGCATCAGCCATGTTTGGATGGACCGATAAGCGTAACTTCTTCTCAGCACTGAGGTTGGACACGGTGCTGTTTACTAACCTCACGATCAATTCTGCATCATCAAATGAACCAATCACTTTGCGCACTAAGCTGGGCAATATCGCCACCAGGGACTCTTGCAAACTCGCCACACTGTCGGCGTATTCCGCGGTGAGCTCAGTCAAACGCGTCGCAATCTCGCTACGCCCTTGATCCAAACCCTGGTGATACCCGCGCTCTTTTTCTTCCTCAAAGGCGCGACGCGCATCCTGCTCGATCTCTCTGGATTTTTGCACCGCATCCCGAATAACGTTATCGGCGGCTGTGATACGCTCAAACTCAGACGCTCTAATGATCTTCGTGCCGTTTTCCGCTATGGCGAGTGCCCGCTCATCCAAGATGATACGTATGCTCATGGCTTTCCGTCCAACTCAGTCAATAATTTCAATAGCATTCGTGTAAGTATCGACAATTCGCGAGCGTCAACATTGATGTCTTCGCATTGTCGACACGCCTCTATAATTGAAACCGAAAACATCAAGTTCGCACGTCGCACTACTTCATCATCACCACACGATTTAAGCACAACCGATACAATTCGAAACCCAACCAGTACAATATCATTTTCAGTCACTAAACCAGTACCAGCTTGAGGGGTAGGCACAAAACGCACCATTAGACCTGGGTTATAAAGTGCGGCTCGCTTTGACACAAACCGGTAACCACTCTCTCCCACCAATTCCCAAAAATGACGTTTGAATCGCCCATCGATTGAGCGCCGGACAATTTCACTGTATCCAATCATTCCAACATGAAACACAAAATTACGCACAAATGTAGGGCCGCGCTGCAAGATATTGGCAGGAAAATGCACACTACTTTGATCAGACAAGGGTTTTAATTGAAAATCTTGGAACAACTGGTGAACCGCGTAAGCACGCGTACGGCGAGATTGAGACAAGCACTTTATCAGTTCAGGATGCCGAGAACACTCAATCCAGTCGGCGTTGATAAAGCCAAGTGCTGCGCTGTTCAACGCTGACCAAGACAGCTCACGGTGTAAAGCATCTGCGTTTTGAAAGGACATAGCGCCACAAGCCCTTATGTTTATTATTGCATGAGTTATTACTGAACGAGCCAGTACTGGACGAGTCAGTACCGCACGAGTCAGTACACACAAACGCGGGCGGCAACACGGCTGATCGAGCTACACACATCAAAACCCGATTCGCATCCCGATTCGCAAAGTGATGCTCACAGAACTAGGCCCGTTTTCCACGCATCAACAACAGTCCATTAATCGCCAAGGAACCCAGCATAACAACCGCCAGCGCCGCAATCGCCACGGTCATCCGTTTGCTGTTTCTGCCACCTTCCGCATTCGTGTCAGCAACCTTGATCGCATCCGTGGAATACACTTCAGCGGGAAACAGCGCTACTGAAATTTTGCCGTAATCTAAACCTTCAATACTGTTATTGATTAATAGTTTAATTTGGGGAATAAAAGCCTGCAAGTTAACATCACTGCTGTACTTAATGAAAACCGAGGCGGAAGAGGGGACCGTCTCCTCACCCGAGATACCTTTTTCAGGCATGACCACGTGCACACGAGCCGTAATCACACCGTCCAATTGGGACAAGGTTTCAGAGAGGCCTTGCTGAATGGCACAAACAAACCGCACACGCTCCTCCAGTGGTGAGGAAATCATGCTGTTTTTCTCAAAAATATCACAAATACCAAGGAATTCTTCGCGCGGATAACCATAACTTTTCAGGATATTAACCGCATCCGCCATTTGCGATTTATTGACCAACAAACGGACAAAGGATTTCTTACCAGGTTGTTTTTCAACATCTAGACCGCTTTTTTGCAGGATAGCCAGCATGTCGTTCGCTTCACGCTCTGTTAACTCAGCGAAAAGCTCCCTTTTACACCCTGTGAGTACTATCAGCATGAGACACGCCAGAATAAACTTCACAGCTCGACTGCGCTGTTGGATTGCCGCTTTCATCTCTTTCTTCCGCTCTCATCGCCTTCACAGAAGGCTCAATCCGCCATCACCTGGTTTTTTCTTTGTTCATCGTTCATCATCGCCACGCACTTTCACTTTAGCACGTATACAAAAACGACATGTTACCACGAGACAACACGCTTCGCCCCTGTTTTCTATAAAAACGAAATCTCACTTCAGTAACACTTCAATACAATAACGACAACGTTAAGCCTGTTTGGGCCCACAATCCTTAATAGCCCATCATCCTTTTAGATTTATCAAACATTTAACTACAAAATCCCTGGGCTAGCCCTAGAATAAAAAGCCAACCAACGATCCCTCATACAACACAAGATTCACAAACGATCTAGACCACTGATACGAACGACACAGAAAAAACGAATGACAAAACCGACGAGAAAAACGCTCGTTTTCAATGCAAGTCACTTAATCATTTGCTATTTAACACAGGAAAGAGCCATTATCACAAGCGAGTACACACGACTGTGCGACACACGACCGAAACAAACCTGAGGGGTGGATTCCCAACTCACTGTACTTACTCTGCCCACTTACTTCGCCTATTCAAGCCCAATATGCTCAGCTGGATTTTCAGAGAACCATAAGCTGATATTACAAACACATCGGAAAATTACTGGCTCCTTAAGAAGGTATCCACATGCTGACCACTTTTGTGAACAATACCATTCGCCATTTCTAATTCAAAACTGAACATAGCAACTTTGAACTGTAGAGCAACCAACTGACCCGGATCCAAAGAGCCAAGCTGGAGATGCTGCACAATTTGACCCTCAATGCGAGACAAATTGCCATCAAGTTTCTCTTGTACGTTCTTTATCCCATTGACCACTTTGTCAGCGAAATCCAAACGGGATCCGCCTTCAGGGCCAACATTCATAACGTTACGCAGCTTACGAAGCTGTTCTTGAACCGTTTGATCTAACTCACCAACCGGGACCGTCCCTTTCAACGCGTCATGAAATTGCACAGCATCAGCGGTGGTCACTTGACTGTTCACAACACTCTGAACGGGTACTGTATTATCCAATCGCCCATTACCACTACTCATACTGAGCGAACTCATACTGAGCGAACTCTGTTGTAAAGCTGACAATTCTGATGCGTAAATCGCCATGTTTCTCTAACCTCAGACGGAATAACTACTATTTATTCACTAAAAGCCCTGCTGCCAAAACATCGTAGCTATTACTATAATGGTATTCACGCTACAATGCTCTATATAATACTATATAATTTTGTATTAAATATTTTGACAATCAAACGCCTTCTATTGTGCACTGATATTTACACGCACACATACTACAACTTACGGATACAGACAGTAGTTAATCACCTTCGCCATAAGCTCTGCACAAAACCCAAACAAGACCTGCGCCAGTACGATGAATGGCACAACCCGATAAGTCGTCAATTATTGGTTATTGATCATATTTAAAAGATCGGACGCCATAGACTTCGCCACAGAATCTGACCCTTTGTTTACATTCGTCAAAACAATTTCTGCTTGACTCATACTGCCATTTTCAAACAAGGCCAGCCCCAAAAATCCTCTCAACAGATCGCTGACATCGTCTTTTTTCTTATCAATAAATTTGGACAAAAGGTTGATTGCCTCTTCCGTTGATTGCTGACAAATCAAATTATAAGCTTCACCGATAGTGGGCGCTTCCGTACCTGGATAAGCGGCTTCGATCGTACCGTGCAATCGAGAGGCTTTATCGAACATCATATAGCGTGACGCAATGAAACCGACTTCAGACAACATTTGACATAATTCTTTTTGGCTCATAACACCTATTTCCCAGATAACTCACTGATCAACAGTCCAAGAATTAACGTTCAAAAACACCGATATCACGTTGCACGATATACCTGCACTTTTCCACATACACGCTTCCATCCGCACCTTTCCATCGACACCTTTTCCATCGACACAATGCACGATCTGTCCGTACTACACGCCAATCACCGTACCAGAACGACTTCTCAACACCACTACTTCTACTACTTTCAACCTGCCTTCTCTCTACCTTCATTTTCTACTTTCAAAAAAAGATCATAATATCTTTTAAAGATCTTATAAAGGTAGACCTCTGTTTCAGCACTTAACCCTAAAAACCTCTTCATGACAGGGCGCCAGACTGCTCTGCCTGACGCCCGATCAGAAAGTCGGTTATTACTGACCGATTTTACCAGCAGCAGACTGCGTTGCCGAACTCACGGATTGCAGCGTACCAGACACAGAAGACACTGTGTTTGTGAACATAAACGCCAGAATCTGTAATTTAATTAATGCTTTGGGATCTTCAGCATTCGCACCAGCCAAGCCCTTTGTAAAAGCGCTTTGAGCTGTGTCGATCATGCCCGTTCCCGCTGTAAAAATATCAACACCAATACCCATAGTTGTCTCTCCTCGCTGTGTAACAACAGTCGCTCTCTCACAAGCAACTGTCGCACGTTGTATTGACCCTAAGCTAAAACGGGTCGCTTTTCGTTATTCGATTACTTTCGACTGCTCACTTCCTTGTCATTTTTTCTTAATATTTACTGATTTTAAGCAAAGCGTAATACTTTCTACTGACCAATAGCTTCTTCGAAAATATCTGATTCCCCCTTCACCTGATTCTGTTCCTTCGCCAATTTCCACACTTTCTCTACAACCGAAGATGCCATGTCGATTGACTCTAGGAGCCGAACACATAAAACATAATCATCCTGCTTACAGCCTTTCTGCATCTTAGCTTTAATTTCCTTACGATAGCTTTCAAACTTCTCTGCTAGCTCATCCTTATATTTGCCATCCGCATCCACCAGCAGTTTGTATTCCTCCACCAGAGAGGCTGGTGCAGCGCCCTCTTCTGTAATACTTGATTGCACTTCTGAGGTCATAATGCTGGATCCTTATTCTACTAACGTTAACGCCAATGCGCTCAAACCGAAAACCTAGACTCGCTACAACATGATGGTGGGCAAAATAAAGCAGGCTATGGACTCACACTCCTAATCTCACCAACATTGACACCATTACACCATCTTCTGACGTCAGTTTCACTGCAAAAGAGTTATACGTTATTATCTCAACCGTTACTTTATGTGTGCATAATTCATATCAAATGGGTTCACACGCAGACAATTTCACTTCCCACGACGCGCGCAAGATACACAAACTGACCCTTCGCCCTCGATTCTAAAGCGAAGAGATCGTAAATCCATATAACCTTAGGTTAGATATAAACAGAATCAGCACCTTGGAACCACGCATGAGACGCACCAATTCACGATCGATACCGGTAATCCATGAAAAGAAACTTTATGAAATGATCCGC
>JARRRL010000072.1:18935-37139 GCA_037380725.1 Gammaproteobacteria bacterium
TGAAAAGGTTATAAAAAGCTTATAAGTAGGTAAATAAATATGAAAAAGACAGCGCTCGACTCGTTGGACTCCATCTCAAGGGATCACTGGCCCAACTTCTACAGGCCCAACTATACTGACCCAACTATTACTGACCCAACTTCAAGGGCATCACACGCTCGCCGAATTGCCCTTGTAAAACGACACCTTCTTCACTGATTTCCTTCAGTTTATAACCATTATCCAGGTTAGAACCCTCGATGTACTTACGACCATCTTCCAGCACGATGTATGGGACAGGCCCTGAGAAATTAATCGCCACGATCTTAATCCAGTTATTATCATCGATCAGCGTGACCAAGCGTGGTTGATTGCCAAAGCTTTTCTTGAAAGCATCTTCTAATATCTTCCATTTAGGCTCATTTTCAAAGCTCAAGGACGTACGCGCTAGAATCAAACCATCCGGAGACAGGTACAGTTTCACTTCACGATCCAAACCAGCACGCGTGATGCTCTTTTCCAGCTTTTGCAATCGACTGCCCGGGGTATCCACCTCATCTATCAGCGACAACAAACCCTCAATATCACGCTCGATTACCACCTTGATTTTCAACCATCTATCCAGATTCTCAATGTAACCCTTGGCCACCAGGGTGCCATAACGGCGTCCTGCCGCCAAATCCACACCATCAAAGGCAAACGCGTTCAGCAAGGAGTAACCGGCCTGCAGCATTTGTTCCACCACGTACACTTCAGACTGATAGCTGGCATTCATCTTGTCCAAATCAGTGATTAAGGCCGCGCGTTCTTTGTCAGACGCGATGTAGCCCACCAAGCGCGGCTTGCCACCTGGAACCTCAGGTTCACGAATCTCAATTTTAAGCCCACTGCGCGCAATGACATCTTTTATGACCTCTTCATTGGAAATGCGCTGTTGTTCACGCTGCACTTCCTCTTCTTTGTTGGCCTTCCACATGTTGTAGCCCACAAACCCGCCAACACTCATGACCACAAAGAACAAGAGGACAAAAGCCAATTTTCCACGCCAATTACTTGATTTTTTTGGTTTTTCTTCTTCAGCCGGCCCGGCCAGTAACTCGTCAAAGTCAGACGCCATGGGCTCTTTCAAGGTCGATGCGCGGCTCGCGCTCGCCTTGATATTCGAAACCGTCTCATCAACAGGATCATCCAGATGTTTATGCCTGTCGGACGTTTGCGCGTTCGCGCTTGGTGACGCGTCGCTGGCTTCGGGACCCGTCCGTCCTGGGTTATCCCCCGGTTCGTCTGCTCCCTCATCACTGGACTTTGACGCCTGCTCATCCGCCGTTTCAGTTGATTCGTCACGCACAGACAAATCGATTTCTGGCCATGCTTCCCCTTCTCGGCCTACAACGAAACAAAAATCACCCAAATAAATGGCGTCATACGGATTCAGGTCAAACTCAGCCTCCGTCTGTCGATGTCCGCCCACATAAACTGTTGGCGCCGGGGTCTCCAGCTGAAAGGTCACCCCCGACTCAGACACCACTAAGCGCCCTTCATTCTCGCGTAACGCAGGATCTTCAATATTGATATCATTATCAGCACTGCTACCAAAAGTATATGTCCCCTGCTCCAGCGATAACTCTGAATCGCGGTAAAGGCCTTTGAGTACTTTCAGCAGATATCGCTGCGTCGCCATTGACGTTCTCTTCTTCTTTTAATAAATCATGATCTCAAACTCAAAAAAGCACCATCATGCTGATTTGGCACGCTAATCGTAAATGACAAAATCGGGTCGCTGATAGTCGACATTCTGAAAATTCTCATGCTGCTCAAACACACGACGAAGAGGCTCAGCACGATCGTAATATTCTAATTCATTGACAATTTTTGGAGAAATCATGAACATTCTGGCGTTTTTACGCCGATCTTTGGATTCCGTTTTGAACAAAGCGCCCAGTATTGGGATATCCCCAAATATAGGTACTTTCTGTTTGCTGCTGGAACGCTGATCCAAGAAAAATCCGCCCACCAAAAGGCTGTTGCTCTCTTCAATGACGGCTTGCGTTGTGATCGTGCTCTTTGTAACGGTCGGAATGTTATCCACTTCTGTCGCGTTATTGGTGTCCGCGATGTCTTGACCATCCTCAATGCTCACATTCAGCATAATCTTACGCGTTCTACCTTCACGAATAATACGCGGTGTCACGCGCAGTACAGATCCCACCGAGACCGGCACCAAATCCACCTCATTTTCCCCTTCCAAACGCACATAGAAGGTTGTGGTATTGTCAATGATCGCTTCCTGATTATTCATCGTAATAACAGAAGGCTTTGACAACACCTGGCCCTCACCGTTTTGCGACAATGCTCGAATACGGCCAAGAAAATAACTGCCATTGTTCTGCAGAATAGTTGAAATGTTATCAAAATCTGGTGAAATCGCCAAACCACCCGTACTGCCATTTTCGCGGGCGCTCGTTGTCGCGCGATTGAAATCACCCACACCAAACGTGCCATTCTTATCGTGGTACTGCCAATCCACGCCCAGTTCGTCAATGTGGTCAGTACTGACCTCCACAATAGACACTTCAATCTCAATTTGATCGATGGGCTTGTCCAGTGAGGTAATCAACTCCTCATACATGGGCATACGTTCCATCAAATCGTGAACAATAATGGTATTGTTCTGCGCGTTCGCCTCAATATTTGCCAGCGATCCCTCTTGCGCCGCGTTCTCTTCCGCCGCGTCCAGCAATCCGCCTCCTCGCTTGTTTTTGCGCTTGCTCGATAAACCCGACCCCAGCAAGCCATCATCAGGGCCAGAGTCTTTTTCAATTTGATCGACGTCATCAGAATTGAACGCTATTTTGGTGTTCTTACCCAATATACGCTGCAACATGCTGGCGACGCCCGGCACCAAAATTTGATCCCCGCGATGCACCACAGTCCGATCCGCCGCACTGGCATAACGCAATGGAAACACACGAACCGTATAAACAGACGTTTTTCGATAACGACGCTCCAACAGCGTGGAGACTTCTCGAACCAATTGGATGTAACGGGGTGGACCAGAGATATAAATGATGCTCTGCTCCTCCATCATTTTCCAATTGAAACGCGAATCATACACACCCAGTTTTCTCAAGGTAGAACGTAAGTTCTCCGCACGCGCTCCCTCCAGTTGAAACAGCTCGGTAATCATTTCATCCGCGTGATAAACATAGAGAATGTGACCATCGTAGTACCACACAATTTGATACAGCGTGGACAGTTTTGTGAGAAACGCTTCCGCGGTCAGCCCTTTAAAATGGCCATTGACACGCTCAATCACGCCACTTCGAACACGCTCACTGGCGACCAAGGGAACATTAATCGTCGAAGAGAAGTCCATCAACAAGGTCACTAAATCTTCGTCCTGCACAAAGCGCTCGTATCGCTTTGTTTTCCACTCGGACGACGTCGCCCAAGCGTCAGACGTATCAACCGCGATAAAACCAGCCAACAATAGCAAAACGCACGCACAGCGACACATTCCGCTAAACGCTTTTCGCAATGAACAGCCTTTGCCTAATCGACGGCTTATTTGGGCCACAGGAATTCCCCTGTTCTCTCAGCCCCTTTCAGGGCGCTTTTATCTTTATTAGATATCGTTTTATTTTCTGTTTTTACTCTGATCGGCGACTCAAATCACAGTCGTTCATGCGTCTTCACACATTCACACACGCATGGACTCAACAGCAGCAAACACTTTTTAGCATAAAAAACAACAGCTCCATTACGAGAAAATACTTTTACCAAACACAAATCACCTTGTTTAGTCACTGTGTAAAGTAAATAGCCGCGCTATTGAAACACTCCTAACGACGAAAGCAAATACATCAAAGTGACTTTTCAACGTCAATTTTTCAGTCATCGGGTATACTGTTACCGAACGGTAACACTAAAAACACCGAATAAGCCTTAACCGCTCTCAACATACTGTCAGCGCTGCACAACACAGGCTGATGGCATCGCCGGATTTCGGCTGGCGTCAATGTTGAAAAAAGCAATCCCGATGGCTCAGCCAAACTCAAACACAGCCTGCCTGGCAAATAGATAGATAAATTAGAGTTTACGCTGACACTACTCATTTCGATACCAAATCTTACGACTAATCGATCGCCTCATTAAAGAACGTTATTGTAATGATCAACACTCAATAAGAAGCGATCCAGCGCATGTTCAAGATCCAGAATCGACAATGAATTCAATGGAAATTTCTGGTGCACGACAATACGATTCGACGATTGATCCACGCTGACGATTGAGCCAAAATGCCAAGCACCCGAACCACAGGCCAGCAATAATTCTTTGTATTTTATTTGTTTTTCTTCACGCGAGGCTGGAATTTCTCCCAGCGATGTGAACAGCAAAAGCTCATTTTTGCGCTGCTGAAACAGAATGCGTCGGTCATCGGAAAACAGTTCAAAAGACTGATCCGATTGTTGAGAAGATGTATCAGTTGTCGTGCGCTGGGTATCGAAAGGAAACTCAATATCTAGACGATCGCAGAGGCCCTGTATTAACTGCTTGAACCGCATTGCGGATCCCCTTTAATGTGTACAGTACATCGGAACACGGCAGTATGGTAAGAAAAATGAACTCCATAAAGAATATATCTTTAGTTATACAAGGGTATTTTTTACCCAACATTGACTCGAAAGTACACTTTAATCTGTACAAGATTTGTTTCGAATCCGCTCAGGTTCTCCACTTCAGCATAAGCTTAGACAAACAATAAGTTACCATATTGATTCCCTGATTGACTGCCCACGCGCACTGGCTTAACGTCGGGTACACAGCAACGGCCCCCTCATCCGCGCTACGCATCACACGAGGGGTAACTCATTAATCGGAATATCAGAAACGATTATGACTGTCACGATTCTACCACAACAACTTGTACATTACTTAAACAGCTCATCCACCGCTGGCTTTGTCTACCTGTCCAGCCTTCGGCTGACCGGCAAAAGCACCCTGGTAACGGAGTGGGCCCTGCGCACACAACAAACGTATCTGAAAATCGACTGCGCACACCAAACACCAAACGCTGCCGACCTGAAAGAGATGGAAACCACCATTGCCAATTTCATACCCCAAACCGCTTTGCAGGAGTCAACCACCAGCAGCAGCCCCACCGACAAGCCCTTGCCTGAAACATCCGACCTCTCAGTGCATGAAGCGAATCTGAACAAAAACAGCCTACACACCCGACGCGGACAATCGGGCATTACCTACGAACAAAAGCAATGCGAGTCCAGCATCGGTGCTCGCTCTGTAGTCATATTTGATCATGTGCCCTTCCATACAGATGAACACGTCAGCGGGTGGCTCGCCAGTCTCATCCAGCGCCACGAAGAACACACACTTTATATTTTAATCAGCGATCGGCACATCCCGCCCACACTGCTGCAACTGGCTTTTGAACGCCGAGGCTTACTGTTGGACACCTCACACATTCGTTTACAAACCGAGGATCTACTCGCTGCGTACCCATTGAATCAATGGGGCATACCGATCAGTACCTTGGCCGATTTAGCTGAAAGCAGTGGTGGCCACAACCTGGTGCTGCTCGCACAATTGGCGCAACAGCACCACCACCTCAATCAGCACATCGTGTGCCCCGAAGGTCGTACGTGGGAACAAGTAACGTTTGAAGGCTTAACGCACGACGAGTGCATGGCGGTACGACTACTGGAAATGCTGGGTTGGGCGCTGCCGACCGTCTTGAAACTGCTGTCACCCGAATTAAATATTCAAACGTTTCTAAACCACTTGAGGGACCGAGCATGGCTTGAGGAACGTCAGCACGGGGGTCACCTGCTGCTGCGACTCACGCCGCCATTGGCGGCAGCGCTTCGTTATTTTTCACCAAACACTGATGGAGCACAAAATAAAAAAGCGTCTCTCCAGCCCAAAGACCTCATCACCATCCAAATCTTAAACCGACAACACATGCCGCCCAGCCTGACGCTCTCCACCTGGCTGAACGTGGGTGAAACAACCATTATGCGTGTGTTTTTACAGGATCTCAGTCTCAATAACCGTTTGACCGCTCTCGCCACGCACGCCCCCTTGTCTAATCTGGATCGGCTACCCGATGCACTAATACTGCAACACCCCATCTTGGTAAAAACACTGTATGTTCGTGCTATTAACAGCGGCATGAGCCACTACATTGAACGCAATCGCACACGCTGGGAGGCGTACACACACCTCACGCACGAGCCAGCCGCTCACGCAGACGCATCCAATACCGCCGCAGCTGAGACGTCCTCCTATGAACAACAACAGCCTGAAAAACAAGAACAGCCTGAAAAACAAGAGATAGCCGAAACACAGACCCTTGAAGCGCCCGGCGCTGAAACAGCCCACATTACAGCGCCATCAAAGACAGCGCCATCGAAGGTCCCAGCAAGCTCGCCCATTGCAAGCCCTACTATTGACACAGAACAACACCTGATTGAAACCATACACCGCGCCTTGTCGACACCAGCCATTCCTGACGGCGCAGCTCAGGCGCCGACAATGAGCTTACCCAGCTGGATCGAAACCAATAGCCGACTGATACTGGCGCACACCATTGCTCAACTCGAACACAAACCTCCTACGCAAACCGTATTGGCGCAATTGGAAAAAATTGCGATAAAAGCCGCGCACGAACACGATGCGGATACGCTGTTGCACGCCCTCAAACACTTGAAGTTGCTAACACTTCGCTTTGGGTATATTGACCACTATTTAAAAGCCAATCGCTACCTGACTGATTGGGTTAAACAACACGATCACAGCGATCCGACTTTATCGGAAAAATTAATGATCATCCAGGGACCCTATTTACGCTTGAGCGAACGCCCCCGTTCTCAGGATCGTTTCAACGAATTGACAGACTACGCGTTCCATTTCTCGCAACCGGACGCAGGCCTGCTTTATTGCCACAATCTCAATCACGCCTTGCATCACGCGTGGGCCGAACAATGGCCCAACGCGCTGGGCTTTCTGGAACGTACCGCACTCTATTTCCAGGAAATTACGGAACCACTGCGCCAATACCTCATCAACCCCAGTTTATTGCGCCACCTCATCGAACTGTCGCTATCAGCGGACGACACAACAAACCCTGCTGCAAATCAAGCGTTGGATACGCGCCACGACGAAGCACACAGCGTCTATGACACACCGTTTTTACATCTCATCGACGGCTTGATCCACTTTCAACACGAGTCGTTCATCTCAACAGAAACGAGTTTTGAACAAGCCACACTCAGCGCGACCCAATTAAACAGTGAAACAGACCTGATGTTTTGTTCAATTTTATGCGCCCGTTTTTACCTCCACCGCCATAACGAACAACGCGCTCTCGACGCGTTCAAACAGGCATTGGATTACTTGGACAACGGCGGACTGCTGTTTCCCTTCCGGCTATTGGGTCACACGCTCAAGCCCTTGTTGGAATTAGCTAACCAACACCGCATAGCCCAGGCTGAACACATCACACGCTGTCGGCGCGCCTTTCCCATTCTGTTTCAGGATGATAACGAAACACCGACAATCAACGCATTACTGAGTAAACGCGAATTTGAAATTCTGCAGTACATGAGTGAGGGAAAATCCAACGATGAGATTTCCAAACTGTTGCATCGCTCCATTGGCACCGTGAAACTGCACGCTCACAATATATATAAAAAATTGAAAGTGAAAAATCGCGTGGAAGCCATCAATTTATACAAACAATCTGAACTGATGGAGGGCGACGCGTGTTGACCCAAACTAATCCAAACGCCCCATGGTAGACTGCGCACCAAAAGCGCAGTTTCGACCATTGGCTTTGGCCTGTTCGAGGTTCTTATTCGCATCATTCAGTAAAGTTGATACATTTTGTTCCAAGAGCGGCACAATCGAAGCCACCCCCACACTTACGGTCACCGTATTGTGTGCAGGGGCGTTTTCGTGAGGGATGTGCAGATTGGCAATCGCTTTGCACAGAC
Source organism: Gammaproteobacteria bacterium (assembly GCA_037380725.1). GTDB lineage: Bacteria > Pseudomonadota > Gammaproteobacteria > Pseudomonadales > JANQJO01 > JARRRL01. The sequence continues at coordinate 26,927 of JARRRL010000072.1, forward strand.
GCTGCCCCAAGGAAACCGCATCCTCATAGGCCGTACCGGCGGAAACAATCGCAAATTCTCCTCCGCCGTAGCGCGCCACCATGTCACCCGCGCGCTTCCCAAATCCCGCAAGCGTTTTGGCAACGCTTCGCAGCACGTCGTCACCCTTATGGTCCCCATAGTAATCGTTGAAATCTTTAAAATGATCAATATCTATGAGCAACAATGCCAAGGGATAATGCCCTCGTTGCGCCCGTCGCCATTCGTCGTGTATGACGGTATCGAAGTAACGTCGATTGGCGATCGTCGTCAGCGCGTCGTTGGTCACCAAATCTTGTAAATGTTCATTGGCCACTTGTAACTGCGCTTGCTCACGACGGAGCAATTGCTTTTGCACATAATCTTGCCGCGTAAAACGCTCGAGATTGTACGCCGCCAACAAGCTGATCACCGAGACCCCAAACAAAAAGTACGCATCCACCACCGCCCGTTGCAAGGGATAAGCAAAGACCCAGTGGACACCGGCACCCATCAGCATAATGGCGCCCGCCCCCACGACGGCATAGCGAAACTGCAATCGCAAAACACTTAAACCCGCTAATTGCGTAACCACCAAGGCTGTAAAATAGATCGGCGCCGCCACTTCCAAGGCAATGGCGGACATTAAGAACAAACAAAAACTCATCACCAGCACATACAGCAACAACATTTGCTGTTGAAAGCGCCAAAAATTACTCGTAAACGCGTACGCATTGATGATCAACAGAATGGGAGCGCCCACGTAAAAGCGAACTTCCCATACGGACGCCACATGCGCGCCCAGTATCACATAATCGATTAAACCCGAGAACAGGTAAATCAAGGTGGCCACGGTCATGACCAAACGGATATACCGGTTGTACAATCGAGAAAAGTCGGTTTGAAATGCTTTTTCGAGTTGACCGTAAAATCGCAATTTCGTGGCGTCAGCGTAAATGTGTAAGGGCAATTCTGTTGCAACGTGACTTGATCCTGATTCTGCCATCTTCGCCCCATTTTATTTACAATATAAAAAGATATTTACTAAAAAAACACTCACGAAAAATCACTCACGAAAAGACGACCGCGAAAAACATCACTCAATGTAGCAACGCGAACAAACGGCGTCGTATGTGTTTCGCATCTGGATGCTCCGATCCCATCACATCCACCAGTGCGATCAATGCTTTCTGAGCGATGTCATCCCGATAGTGCTGCGCCACCGTCATCAGTTGAAACAAATGCTCTTTCGCTGCGTCAAAATCCTGACCCAAGGCAGCGTACACTGCCAAACCAAACCGCGCTTCGTGATCCGCCGCATCCGCAGCGCAACGCTGCGTCAACGCTTCCACAGGCGCCAAGGCCTGCCGCTCACGCGCAAAGAACAAAAGCGCCGTGACCTCCGCTCGTGCAACACTGGTCTCGGGCAACTGCTCATTTTCCACACTCGCGTCATCCAAACGATCCAGCAACACCAGCAAGCGTGCCAATCGCACCCGTAAACGAGGCGCCATTTCCGCATCCGCCTCGCTCAGCGCTTGACGCAGCATCTGTTCTGCTGCGGTCGTATTTCCCGCCAAAATAGCTTGCTCAACCGTTCGCAGTACCTGATCCAATTGATCCGGCGCTGCATCGGAACCATCTGTTGACTCTAATACTTCTTCTCCCGGTTCGCCGCCTAATTGTGTAAACAAACGCAGCAACTGATCCTCGGGTTCCAGCCCCGTTAACTCCGCTAATATTTGACCTTGAGCAATTAATTTAGCGACAGGAGGTCTCAAAGCACCCAATTGTTGAGCAATCATAGGGTGCGCATCGCAATCCAAAGTCACCATGGCGATACGTCCACCAAAACGACTCAATACACGTTTTAAGGTCGATAAACCCTTTTCGGAATCAGGTGATTGCGCCGACCCACAAAACAAGACGAGCGGCTTATGCAGCGAATCCTGCAATACATCTTGGACATTATGCTCATTGATCTCCGTCACATGGAAACCTGTGTCATGCTTTTCAACACCATCCGCGTTACCGCTCACTGTGTGCTCAATCATCAAAAACCTCCCAGTGGATCGAAAATTATGCCATGATAACAGCTTCTCTTGCTGCGGCAAGCATCGACTGATCACGCCGATGCCGATCACCAGAGAACATCATGGACTCCTATTAAATGCGCTCATATATTACGAATCCATTCTCGTAGCTCGACTGGGCCGTTTAGAACACATTTTTCAGAAGTTAAGGGACAGGTTATGAAGATGAAGCACGCCACAGAAACTCGCATCCGCACCTCGCACCAACATAAAGCCTCTGGAACCAAAGCCTCCTGTACCGCAGCGTGCTTGGCCTTCAGTTTATTCGGATGGCACAGCCCCGTCTTCGCCGATATGCTTTTGGGTATTTACGCGGGCGTTGGCGGCTGGCAAGCGGATTACAATGGCGAATTCGCCTCAGAAGGCAGTAACATTGACGTGGATGCGGATCTCGCGATTGATGGAGATCATCAAAGCTTTATTTACGTTGCTCTGGAGCATCCTATTCCCTTATTACCGAACGTCAAAATCAGCAAAACTGACCTAAAGAATAGCAGCACAACCCAACTGTCCAGCACCATCAGTTTTGAAGGCTCGACGTTCACAAGCGGCGAATCCGTCGAAACGGATTTGGATCTGAGCCACACCGACTTTGTGGCGTATTATGAAATACTCGATAACTGGGTTTCACTGGATGCAGGCTTTACCGCACGACACTTTACCGGTGACGCCAGCATCACGGGCAACACTCTCGCAGAAAGCGCAGACTTAGACGCGTGGGTTCCCATGGGATACCTGAAAGCACAATTTGATCTGCCTCTCACGGGTTTATACGCCGGTGGAGAAGTAAACGCCATCTCTTTTAATGACAACCGCATCACCGACTACAGCCTCCGCATTGGTTTTGATACGGCCTTGCGCCTCGGGGTTGAATTGGGTTATCGATCCATGATGCTCGAATTAAAAGACGTGGACGATCAAGATTTTGTCAGCGATCTGGAAATGGACGGCGCCTATCTCGCTCTGACCCTGCACATCTGAGAACGACGAACAGGTCATTAACGAGCAGCGAACGAATGCTAGGAAATGCAACAGGAAGGATGATAAAGGAAAGGTAAGAATGATATGACAACGCATCAACAATCCGTGCAGGACCAATTCAACGCCACATCAGAAGCCTATTTAAGCAGTGATGTCCACCGTCATGGCGCAGACTTGCTCCAAGCGTGTGAACACGTCGCCGCTATTTCAGATCAACTCCAAAGCGTCGTTGACTTAGGTTGCGGAGCGGGTCATCTCAGTTACGCATTAGCGAATACCGTTCCACACATCACGGCAGTGGATGCCGCATTAGCCATGATTCAGCTCGTCACACACGAAACCAAAGAGCGTGGCTTGGATAACATCACGCCGCTTCAGGCCAGCGTTGAGTCATTGCCCTTTGAGACACACAGTATTGATTTGATTTGCAGCCGTTACAGCGCTCACCACTGGACAGACATGACGAAAGCCGCGCACGAAATCAAACGCGTCATCAAACCCAACGGCTTCCTGATGATGATTGATATTGAAGGCTTCGCCAATCCCATCATCGACACGCATTTTCAAACCATTGAACTGTTGCGTGATCGATCACACGTACGCAATTATTCCGATAAAGAATGGCGCGCCTGGTTTAACGCCGTGGGTTATGAAGTCACACATCACAGTGTTCACCCCATACGTCTGGATTTCCAATCGTGGGTAGCGCGTATGCAAACACCCACAAATAAAATAGACATGATCCAGCACTTGCAGCAGGAAGCATCGGCTCAAGTTAAAGAAGCGTTGCAGGTTGAACAAGACGGGAGCTTCACCGCCGTCACAGGAATCTGGTTAGGCAGGCGCGCCGTGTGTACTCTCCCTGGCAAACACTGAGCTGCTCCGCACTGGGTCTCCAGTTAACTATGCAGAACTCAAATACTACGCAGACTCCAAATGACTGCGCAGCATCCACGCGTTCTTTTGATGCACTTCAATGCGTCGCGTCGCCAAATCCGCTGTGGCCTGATCACCCGCTGCATCCGCGTGTTGAATCACCGTTTTACACACATCAACCAACGCCTCCTGATCGGCAACCAAATTGTTAATCATCGCAAGCGCTTTTGGGGATCCCGTTTCTTCGCTCACAGCACTTAACGCCGAAAATACGGCATAACTTCCTGGCGCTGGCGCACCGAGAGTACGAATACGCTCAGCAATTTCATCCACCGCTAAAGCCAACTCCGTGTACTGCGTTTCAAACAAGGTGTGTAGCGTGGTAAACATTGGGCCCGTCACGTTCCAGTGGTAATTGTGCGTTTTTAAATACAAGGTATAACTGGTGGCGAGCAACACTTTTAAGGATTCCGTGGTGGTAGTCGTCATATCGCATCCCTTCCTTCTATATGCACTTGATGTACTTGATGTACTTGATGGCTTCACGAGTTCGGCACTCGCAAAATTTGTCCCACTTCGATGAAATCTGAACGAATCGAGTTGAGCTCCTGAATGGATCGCAGAGTCACACCGTATCGCTGCGCAATGTCAGAAAGCGTTTCACCTGCCGCAATACGATGCTCAATCAAACGATCACCATACCACGCCGCAAACAACGTTTCTGGCGGCGGGTATTGGCGAAAATAATTGACGATGCCTGATGACAAAGCCATCGCTAACTTACGCTGATACGCCGAGCTGCGCAACTTTCGCTCGTCACCCGGATTGGAAATGAAACCCGTTTCCACCAAAATACTGGGCACATCCAGTGATTTTAAAACCATAAAACCCGCTTGTTCAATGCCGTGTTTGTGCAAATGCGCTACATCGCCCAAGCTGCTCAACACCGCATCCCCAACACGAAAACTGTGTTCCAAATTGCCTTCCAAAGCCAAATCCGCCAACACCGTCTTCAAAATTTTGTTGTTGTCATTCAATTCAACCCCACCGATTCGATCCGATCGATTGGCCGTATCCGCTAAAAACTGTGCTAAAGTGCTCGACGCCCCTTTTCGGGAAACCACAAACACCGATGCACCACGCGCAGAGGGACGCGTCCAGGCATCCGCATGAATAGACACAAACAGATCGGCTTGGTAACGATCTCGAGCCAGCTGACGACGATCTCGTAAACCAACGAAATAATCCCCATCACGTGTAAGCACTGCGCGAATCCCCACTTCACGATTCAATTGATCGTACAGCGCCCGAGCAATTTTCAAGACCACATTTTTTTCTTTTGTTCCTTTAGGCCCCACTGCGCCCGGATCTTCGCCACCGTGCCCCGGATCAACCACCACCACCAACTCACGCAACGACGGCGTACGCGGCGGTGGCGAAACCGGTTTCGCTTTCGGCGGCTTGGGTTGAGCACTTGTCATCCGCGCGTGTTGTAAATCCAACACCAAGCGGTATGGATACTGTTGATTCGGCGGCAGCATAAAATGCGATATCGTTGCGGGCTCATGCACATCCAGCACCAGTCGCAACACGTCCCGTTCACGACGACCCATTCGAATATTGTAAATAATACTGTTTTTAAGATCCGTTTTGGCTTTTGTGTCCCAGCGAACATCAGACAAGTCCAACACAACACGATGCGGATCAGATAAGGGAAAAACCTTGTACGAAGGTTTTTGACTCATATCGAGCACAAAACGCGTACGATCGCTTGAAGCCCAAACACGCATACCTTCAACACGCGCCGTCGCCACCGCATCGTACGCAACCATCCACTGTAGAAAAACGAAGCAAATCATCATGACCCTACGAACCATGACCTTACGAACCATAGCCCTACGAACCATCGCTCTACGAACCATGGCATTTTGCATTGACGCCTTTCTGGTTAATCGCATCGTATTCGTATTATCGAGGCTAACGCTCATCATCCCTTTTTATCACCATTGCGCAGGCCCTTTGACGGCATCTCCTCATAACCGACAGACAGGCTAACCATACAATCTCATTTGTTACGTGCCCTTGTGATCAGTTTAACGTGTTTAAACAACAAGGCGCGATCACGCGGCGCAGAAAATGTTCAAGCAAAAACCCCACCTCAAGAAAGTCCATTGAGCAAGTCACTTATGTACATCATTTATGCGCATCACTTATACAAGTCAGCAACTCAAGTCAGCAACTCAAGTCAGCAATGCAAGTACGTAACCAGTCACGCCCCACGCCACTAAAACTGCGTATATCCATAACACGCTTCGCAGCCCCATCCGACAGGCTCGACAGCGACGGGAAGGCTAAGGTTATCCACACATCCGGCCAGGGCAAATAACCTGCACCGCGCTCAGGCCATTCAATCAATTGCACATGACCGGCAGCCACGTAATCCCGAAACCCCACCTGCTCCAATTCTTCCGGATCAGACAAGCGATACAGATCCCAATGACTCACCGGTAACGCCGCCTCACCCAGCGTCTCATCTCGTGCTTGCGTTTGGTCAGCGCAAATCGAATAGGGTTCCACCAACGCGTAAGTCGGACTTTTTATCGAACCCAGAACTCCCCACGCGCGCAATAAAGCGCGCACCGCTGTGGTTTTACCCGCGCCCAGATCACCCGAAAAATAAATCAATTCAATATCACGCCCAGAGCCCATGATCTCACGCGCTAAATGGCTCATCAACGTGCGCAACTGCTCTTCACTGAGCGCCGCCCAACGATGATGGAGGGTCGCGTGATCCACGATCATCGGATCAAAAAAACCATCACATCGTTTCATGGCGCCCTCACAGCCAATACCCGTTGAATCGCCGACATCATAGCCGATGGTCGCACCGTAACCACCGCTCCACGATCCCAGACCGCGTCCGCCGCTAAGGCGTGATACACCACCCCCGAAGCCGCTGCCGAAGCCGACGATAACCCTTGCGCTAACAATCCGCCTAACACACCACTGAGCACATCCCCCATGCCCGCTACCGCCATTCCCGGATTCCCCAAATCACACACACCCACTTGAGCAGGCCCATCAAAATAACCGGTCACTTGATGCGTCGATGTTTCTATCGATTGCTCAACCGATTGCTCAGCCGATCCCACAAGCGTACCCGCCCCTTTCAAAATAACGTGTGCGCCATACCGATCCACCAAGGCCTGCAGCGCGGCAAAGCGATCATTTTGCACATCTTGTATTGACCACGCCCCAGATGAGACCATCTCAGACGAGACATCTCCAGACGAAACAGCTGCTTTTTTCGATTGAATCGCTGTATTCCCCAGCAAACGGCTGGCCTCACCCGGATGAGGCGTCAAAATCACTCGATGAGCAACATCAGCATCCCAATGTACCGCACCCATCGCCAGTATATTCAGTGCATCCGCGTCCAACACCACGCGCCATTCCGCCTGCACCGATACCACTTCCAAGACCCGTTGCAACAACGAGCATCCCCAATCACCCGTGCCCAAACCCGGCCCAATCACAATCACGTTCCCCCGCGATAACGCTGAACCCAAACTCTGACCACAGGTCGCAGGCACCGACATCGCTTCGGGGCAACGCACCACCGCTGCACTGACGTGCTCTGGTCGCGTGACCACGGTGACGCGTCCGGCACCCGCACACACCGCCGCTTCCGCCGCCAACATCAAGGCGCCAGACATGCCACAATCACCACCAATCACAACAACATGACCAAAACACCCTTTGTGGCTGTTCGCACGACGTACTGCAGGTTTCGCCACAGTGTCTGCCGTCAAACGCCAAACCCCCGTGCAACACCGACGCAGCAATTCATCCGGTACACGCAGATCATCGAACCACACTGCACCGCTGTAATCCGGACCATCTGCGGTCAACAAACCCCGTTTGACCACGATAAACGTCACCGTCACGGTCGCACGCACCGCTATGCCTTTGGGTACACCGGTATCCGCGCATAATCCAGATGGAATATCCAAAGCAATAACCGGAGCAGTCGTCGCGTTGAGTTGCTCAATCGCCCGCGCAAAACTGCCCTCAACGTTACGAGATAAGCCCACTCCCAACAGCGCGTCTACGTATAAATCAGCGTCTGGCAAGGTTTGCACAGTCGGGTCAAATGCCACAATCCGCACACCACGCTCTCGGCAACCCGCTAGGGCATCCGCCGCTTCCCCTTGCAAAGTGTTGGGATTCACCAGAGCTAAAATCTGCACATCCCAATCCGCATCGTGCAATAATGCCGCCAACGCGTACCCATCCCCGGCATTATTACCAGCGCCCGCCAGCACCACCACACGCGTTAAGACCGTCCACTCGTGTTGAATGACGGTCCACGCGGCTTCTGCTGCACGCTGCATCAAGGTAAAACCCGCTATTGGTAAGGTTCGTATGGCCTCTCGGTCCAGCAAGGCGGCATCGGCAGCGGTGTACAATTTTGTGGGAAGTATTTGCGTGACCATATCACCTCTCCAACTCATGATGTGTGATTCTATTATCCCATACTCTCACGAATCTTCTGAACCTCATAAGATCGCTACGCCCTTCCCACACCGATTGCTCAATATGATCACTATTAATTATCATTAATTTGATTATAACGGGTTGCGAAAATTGAATTTCATGTTATTTTGCAGGCGCTTGCTTTTACCACAATCATAATAACGATAAGCATTACAAGGTGTACGCATTATGATAAATTTACTATCCGCACACTATACCGCGACGAACCACACAGACAGCCCGACGCTGACGATGACCTCTCCCGCTCGCCAAACCAAGAGACGCGCCACGAAACGCCCACTCGTCAACATTTTTATGGATCTCCGTACCGCCTTCACATGCTGCGGCACTTCACGGCTGAATAACGCAAACCAATCCACAGTATCGTTTCACCCCTATCACGCCATCACACCCGAAACCAGCACTCGGGAATCACGCGTCTCTGAAACCAGATCTCCTGAAACCAGCTCTTCTACGCTGAACTCAGTGCCCTTGCGTCATTCAGAAGCCGACTTCGCAAAGAATTTTTTTGAGTGCGTTAATCAGCTCAGAGCCGACACGCACGTCCTTGATCGCCGAGCCATTTTGGAGGCGAACAGCAACTATTACACCGCGCTGATCCAAAAAGCCCAGCAAGCCTTGGCAGCCGAATCGCACACATCCGAACCTCATCACACCACACAACCCTTATCCCAAGCCCAAATATTTAAAATCGCATTTTTCGACTGCACCCATGGTTTCAACACAAATAACACAAATATAGACAACGCCAATGAAAGTCAGCTGAAAGGTAAGACGGATGAGGGAACCAACAAGAGCCAAAGCATCATTCAAATCGACGAGAAGTTTTATACCTTGTTAACACAAACCATCGAACAACGCGCTCGCACCAATCGCCAAGCAGCCGAACACGCTCAGGAAGCCGCCAAACTATCTATTCATCGCAACACACCGGCGCTCACCGAGCAACTGAATCAACTCAAAGTTGCGCTCCTAAAACACGCCGACCGCCTGAATCGCATCGCCTCCCTTTTCAAGAGGCTTCACCAAAATCGCATGGCGGGAGAAACCATACCAGCGTTCGCCAGCTCTTTATTAAGTTCAGCCATGATCTATTTGGAGGAACAAACCCATTTTATGAATCAATCCAAAGACCTGCGATCAGAATTAAGGCACCAAACAATCTTTAATAAAGCTGCCGAAAATCGAATCCGAGAAATACTAAATGCCCTTATTTCTCAGGCAGGCAACACCGTTGAAGGACTGAATCTCAGCGCCTTATACGCCGATTATTCGAAAACCAAGCCAGACAGCATCGTGAAGTATTTGCTGAATGATTCCGTTTGGTTTCAAAAAGCAAAAACCACACCGCTGCCACCGCACCCAACAGACACGAAGAGCCCCGCGCAACATAATATTTATAATTTCAAAACTCAAAATACGCACACGACTGAACGCGCGACAAGCAGAACATCACACCCGATGAACTTCGATCAGAAGTTGATAGAAGATAGCACACCAATTGCGGAACTCACTCAACAAAGCTACGAAAGCACCTTTTTGAGTATGATAGAAGAAGCCTCAAACTTAGAAGAAACCTCAAACAGCAATCGATGCGCTTGAGCGACCCCATCCTCACAAGGCCTTCCCATTCATCATAAGACCCCAAGCATAAAAAAGCGCGGCGCCCAGAGCGGCGCCCACAAGCAATCCAGGCACCAAGGTAATCG
>JARRRL010000073.1:0-12038 GCA_037380725.1 Gammaproteobacteria bacterium
ACATTTGATGTTTTTTTAATCACTCTCTAGGTAATAGGATATTTCTCAGCAGTAAATTACTTGTCATGAATTGTCAGCGAGGCAAAGAATGCCTCGTTCGATAGCCTCCCTAAAGCGCCAAAAGGCCTTTCATGATATTCACTGGCCAATATGTTGAACAACTCTCCAGCACATGCGAAATTCGGTCGATGGGTGGAATGCCTGAGGAGTCGAGATACTGAACAGAAGCGTTGCTCTTCATCTTAACTGAGCAAGTTGGAGCAATTGAACCCGCGCCACATTAAAGGTTCCTCTCAACAGGATTACCTCACAATAATTCGCCTCAGGCTTAATTCGGCATTAAGCCTGAGGCGAACATTCAATTTAATTAAACTTATTATTTCTATTTAGATAAAATACAACAAATCATAAGATGCCATTATCAAACTCGACCAAAAACACAAGAAAAAAAGCAATCATGTCCAAAACCACCAACACAAGCTATATGGACACACGCAGCGTCAAAACCTACGAACGATTACGGCAGGAACCTCCCCCTTTATTTCGCCGCCCGACGCCCATCATACTGCTTCATTACGCCTTAAAAAAATTATCAACATAAGTAGTCAATTCCAACAGCGGTATTGTAATTTGACTCATGGTATCTCGATTCCGAATCGTGATTGGAGATTCGGGTTTCTCCAAGGTATCAAAATCCACCGTTACACAAAGCGGTGTACCCACTTCATCATGCCGACGATAGGCCTTGCCAATATCTCCCAATACCCAATTTCATCAAGGTAGATTTAATATCACGACAGACGGCAACAATGCCTTCATGATTTTTCTTCAGCGGCACGACCGCAACTTTGATGGGTGCCAAATGCGGTTTAAACTTAAGCACAATGCGCTTTGAGCCATTTTCAAGTGTTTCTTCACGATACGCTTCATTCAAAACAGCAATGAATCCACGGTCAACCCCAGCGGAAGGTTCAATAACATAAGGAATATAATATTCTCCCGTTTCCTCATTTCGCATAAACAATTTTGAATTGGACTCCGTATTGGTGTGCACGTGGGCGGAAATCGACACCTCATGCTGACCCTTTGTATGGTTACCCAAATCGTAGTCACAGCGGCTGGCGATGCCTTCTAACTCATCACGCCCATGGGGAAATTCATATTCCAAATCATACGTTCGATTTGAGTAATGCGCCAACGCTTCACGTGGCACATCCAAAACATGAATTTTATCGCGAGGCACCCCCTGCTGCTCCCACCACATCAATCGCTCCTTCAGCCAATAATCTTGCCATTCCGACTCTGTACCCGGTTTACAAAACCACTCTAACTCCATTTGCTCAAATTCACGAACGCGAAAAATAAAATTTCGTGCAACGATCTCGTTTCGAAATGCTTTACCTTGCTGAGCAATGCCAAATGGAATTTTTCGAGAAGTGCTGTCCACCACATTCTTAAAATTTGAAAAAATATGCTGAGCCGTTTCAGGTCGTAAATAACCAATGCTCTCATCATTTTCTACAGGACCAATATGCGTTTTAAACATGAGATTAAAGTCGCGCGGCTGCGTAATATGCTCGCTACCACATGCATCACAACGTGATGTATCTTTCATGTGATCAAATCGCATTCGATGCTTACAGTCTTTACAATCCACGAGAGGATCAGAGAAGGTATCAGTATGACCAGAATATTTAAATATTTTCGGATGACCAATAATTGCACAATCTATACCTTCCACATCATCGCGCTCATAGATCATAGCGCGCCACCACGCTTGCTTTAGGTTGTTTTTAAGCTCAACGCCTAAGGGACCGAAATCATACATCCCTTTTAGACCACCATAAATTTCTGCGCTTTGATAGATAAAGCCGCGACGTTTACATAGCGAGACAAGCTCGTCCATTGATTGTGCTGGCATAAAATAAACAGTTCCTATTAAGGTAAGACTTTGTATTTATAGGTAAATATCCGAAAACCACACAAACCACACACGCCGATATAAGCCCGAAAAGTGTTCGCCCTCTATTCAATAGAACCAGCAGTTTTGATTCACTTGTCCTATGACGTCTGAGCTAGCGCTCTAGCATACCTCGGCGTTTCATGCTCTATCTCGACCAAAACGATTATAAAGCGATCAATTGAAAACCGAAATTATCGCTTATATTTGTCCTCTCTAACAAGAAAGTCCCCTAGCACACATCGCCGGTGTGGTATTCACCCGAAAGCAATGGATTATACCTGACTTTTCCCAAACCATAGAAACGAATTGGACACGCAAACCAAGGCACTGGACAACAACAAAAAATGTTTAATATTATTATGTTACCCAAATTTCTGGTTCCACACAAGCGCAGAACCTTAGAAACACGCGAAAGCGCGTAATCTGACCATCTACCGAATGAATCGGGACAGGGGGAGCGGTGAGCCGCAGATCGAAAGACTAGCACAGGGCAGAACAACACCAGTCTTTTTCTTATTCTCTGCACTGCCTCAGCGTGATATACAAATGATGTGTACGATTACAATCAATACCTTATGGATACGCGTTTACGTTACAACCGCTACTACTGTACGTATTCACATCTGGATCTATAGCACTGCCTTGGACTCCACGCGCAGCCAGGACAAATGCCGCCTCATCAAAAACCACGGTCTCAAAACCAAGATCATTCGCAGTTGTTGAATTAACCACATTTATGCGGAAAAAATTTATCCCACCAGTTGGCAATCCGCACGCCATATCGGTGGCTTTAGCACCACAATCCGACGACAGCACATCGACGCCTGCCAAAACCAGTTCTCGTTGCTGCGCATCCAGTGACGCCGCTTTATCAATCGGAGGTGCACACTGGATCGAACCATCCGCTTTTTGGACCCATATTGTCTGGCCAGCTAGATCAGACTTACCCAGTAATGGGAGACCTGAGTCATTTTTACTACAAGCGGTTAACGGTAACAGTATGAATAGTAACAAGCACATCATAGTATTATTATTTTTGGTAAAACACATGACTCTCTCCTACAAACCTCTCACAAACGGTTAAAATCCATTCCCACGACATCTTTTCACAAACACTATTTTATTCAAAGCATAAACTAAAACTGTGGTCATTACCGTCGTCAGATCAGTGTAACTTCTACGATATATCTTATCATCCTTTGACGTAACAATGGCGCATTATCTTTATATTCAGTCATAAACAGTTATGTTATGCTTTTCATTTACTGATAGTTTTATTAAATAATGTTACGCCTCGTACCGTCTTTGAACACGCTGACCCAGCGCACAAATAATCTCATAAATTATTGTCCCTTTTTTCTCAGCCCACACTTCAGGCGGCAGCGTAGGGCCCAGACACAAAACCATATCTCCTGGCCGAGCATCGGGCACGGTATCCAATAAGATTGTGGTGTAATCCATCGAGACTTTTCCCACAATTGGACACTTCACGCCACGCACTTCGACCACTCCCGATTCAGACAATTGCATCGGTAATCCGTCCGCATACCCGATTGCCACCGTACCAATCCGCTGATCACACGCCAGTCGATACGTGCGACCATAACCAACCGTCGAACCCGAGGCCAGTGTGCGAACCGCTATTAATTTTGCTTCCAAGCGAACAACGGGCTGAAGGGGTAAACATCTATTACCGATTGTATCGAAATAACCATATAAATTAATGCCAGAACGCACTAGATTAAATGGTTTTTTTATGGATGTAGATATATTATTAATGCCATCGCTGTTTGCGATGTGTCGCAAAGGCGGCATGACCTTCGACATATCCAACACGCGCTGGAAACGCTCTATCTGTTTGAGTGAGAATTCAATGTCATCATAGGCTGAAGGAAAATGGGAATACACCCCTTCCAGATAAATACCCTCGCAGTTCGCTACATCAGACAAAAACTCACTCGCTTGCTCCAACACGGTTCCCAAGCGCCCCATTCCCGTATCCAGTAATACGTGTACCGTTGGCCGCTTCCCATAGGCAATGCCCATCTCAATTACACGATTTAATATAAATCGGTCCGAAATAGGAATCACAATATCATTTTCCACACACAAGGCTACCTCTTCAAGCAGCACAGCACCAATAATTTGTATTGGGCACGGTAAAGACGCCAATTGCATGGCCTCATCCAGACTCGCCACTCCAATACGATCCACTCCCACCTCCACAAGACACTGCGCAACAGCTCGCAACCCTAAACCATAAGCATTCGCTTTTAAGACGGCCATAACCTGAGCTGGCGAAACGGCTTCTCGTATCGTTAGATAATTGGATTGGATTTTTGTAAGATTCACTGTCAAAACAGCTCGTGATACATCACTTTCTATCCTGCTCATCAAGCACCTATAACTCTTGTTTCATTCATCGCTATCGGACACGCAAATGGCAGCTTGTCACATTCAATTTTTACGACCGGCACAGCACCAACGCTTGTCAAAGTTCTCAACACCAACAGAGATGTGGACACATCCAAACATAAGCCGTTGATACGTTTACCGTTCACATAAACTCAGACATCGGGTAATCCATGAGCAATTTTTCTTGACGGTTTAAGTATAAACACCGTTAAATACAGACATGAGGCGCTACCTCTTCCTTAACCCCGAGATGCTTATCCGGAAATGAAACGCTCATCACCACACTGACTTCATGTGCTGAACGCGCCTTTTCTCGTGTTACGGTGAACACGCTCAACAGCAATACCCATCGGACATAGACTTTATCCTTCCACCTAATTCAAGACAAGGAGGGTCGCATGACGGCACACAATCATCTTATTGTGCATGATCTCAACAACGTTGTGTACGACATACTGACTTCACACATCATTTTGCATGAAGCGATTTCAACGATCAAAAATCAACCAATCATTAAATTTAAGCTCCCCGCCCCCTTTCAAGCAGAATACGTCAAATTTCAGCAACATATCATTGCCTTTCATCAAGATACTCACCTGTATGAATGTACCATGAATACACTGCAGCTGTTATGTGGAATGGCTTCCCGAATGACGCACACAGGTATCAGACTGTATCCCGTAGCTCATCGACTGGATCATGTGCCTTCCAATACAACAACACATACTCAAGATCTGCGAAAATTAAAAAATTTGTTAATCGACTTACAACGCAGCGTTATCTCTCATCAACCCAGTGATCTTTCTACTTTCTGGAAAATGACACAAATACACCAAGCGCTTACGAACTTCTTAGATATAAATATGGGGAAAACACTTTTACGATTTAACACAATGGGAGCAACGCTTAGTACAACGCCGCATCATACGTCGAACATTCACAATTACATCTAGCACTGGCAAGAGTTGGTACAGAATCTGAAACACGACATCGCCTATACCATTGCCACACACGCATCGGAAACCTGGCTCTGTCGTTTCAACATCGATCGTTCTTATTTTTCTGACCCTCGTATTGGTACCGTATTGCTGAACACAGAACTTCATTATCATACCCAGGACAATCACACCCAAGACAACACCAGCTGTACCTGGGAAGGTAAAATACGTTCATTAATTTATGCTGTAGAAAAACAAACGCAGTACTGTCATAAATTTCTGTGCAATCAATCCGGTAAACCCCTAGAAACGGCTGTGATGCTTTTGCTCATTGAGCAAATCAATCATTTAACTAAATCGACTAAAAAAGCGCAACAGCACATTGCCATTCTTGCCGCAAACATGGATCAACTCCATGGCGGCTTTGACCAGCTACTTCACTCATCACAAGCACAGCATCCGAATTTTTTCCAAGAAGAAATTCGAAACCACATATACTTTTGGGACAATATTCACGTTCTGTGCCAAGCAGGCTTATCATTGGTCTTGCAATTCACACACAATCACGATACGATCAAGCCTCCGGCTCACCCGTATGAATTTGAATTGCTGACAACATGATTAGAAGGGATAATCGTACATTTTCCTGCAACACGGCACGATATACCTATGCCGCTAACAGCAAATCAATATCGTCCTCGGCTTCACATAACTTCGACATTCCCTTAAAAACACCATAGGTGTCGAGCCGCAATGCATCCACCATATCTTTTTTTAAAGTAGAAATGGTATCTTCTATCGAAACCTGATGATCTAAATGCTCATGGATTATTAATGCCAATTTAATAATTGCCGCATAAGGCGAGAACGGTTCGGCTTGCATGGGCTCATGCTGACGCAACAGCGCTTCTTGTATCACCGATGGAAAACACCACATTTTTGCCAAACGAGCTGCCACCTCGTCGCACTCATATCCAAATATTTCTCGCTGTTTTTGACGTGAATCTTCGTTCGGTTCTAACGCGCTGGCCAGGCATTGCATCTGTTCCTTATTCCCAAAATACATCAAAGCTATACCTATTTTATGTAATAAACCACACGTAAAAGCGGTCTCCGCATCCACGTCGGCTGCACAGTTAGCTAAAATTTTTGATGTGTTCGCAATGAGAAAACTGTCGCGCCAAAATTGCTTCATATTCAAACCGGATATGTGCGACATCGTCGCGCTGACCCCAGATGAAATAACCAGCGTTTTTAGAACATCAACTCCCAAAAGCACCACAGCTGAATCAATGGACGTCACGTGGCGACCCACACCATATCGAGCCGAATTCGCCAAACGCAACACTTTCGCCGCAATCACGGGATCAGTCTGAATGCGTGCAGAAATGTCCATTGCCGATTCCGAATCGCTCGAGAAGCTCATTATAAGTTCTTGTACGACTTTTGGAATACTGGGCAATTCGTAAACATGTTTTAGCAGGGTTTCAATGGACATCTTGTTCTCCTCAGGGACCGGTCGCAATCTGAACACGCTTAACCATGCTGCATGCAGTCGATACCCTTGCCCACAGCAAAATCCACCCGTTCATCTAAACAGTTTAGAGCATTCTCGTAGACAGCACTGTCTCGTTCTCAAGCAGCACATCAACGACCCAGAGCAAAACAGAAAAGCCATTAATCAAAAAATTATATCAAAATACACTATCATTATAACATCATGAATGCGTCGTATTAAAAATACCAGGAAAACGCTGCAACCAGCGAAAGATATTTAGCTGAACTCACATCCGAGCTATCCGTCACCAATCGGATTTTAGCTAAACGGTGATACAACTCTAACCCAAACGCTTGTACATCGGGGTACCATTCCACACCAATCCATTGCCCAAAATCGGCCCGTACATGCCAAAATGTATACGTATGATAATCTTCTACGTAACCCGATATGGCCCACCAACTTCCCGGCGTATAGTGAGTGGAAAAACGCGTTTGAGACGTGAGCTTTTGTATAAACCGTTCATTTCGTACGTTAATAGAACTGTTGGCGGTGCGCAGCTCAGCAAGTATATCCGGTACAACTGCAGCCGGATCATCTGGATTTTCGGAATTGGTGGCTTGAAAAAACTGACCAGAGAAACGTCGTATTATATCTTGCTCAACAAATTGATCAAACATATCCAGCGCCTGTATAGCGGCTTGCGTTGCCGTAAACGATGCTGTGGTAGCAGGACTGTTTTGCCATACTATACGAGAATACCAATCCCGTATATCGAGCTTCATCCCCCATCGGGCGTTGATCTGCCACCTCAACGCCACATCTAAGGTAAACCCTTCACCACGTGGTCCGAAGAGCGCTACATCACTGAATTCATCGCGTTCATCTTCACGCAACGCTGGTTCATAATAATAATAATCTGCAACACCTTGTAGAGTAGAAGTAACCACGACTTCGCGAATGTCGGCACTGACTTGCAAGAGCTCATCACCCAGCACGACCAAATCATCTGCCGTTTCAATATCATCCACCCGCGATTTGTACTCCGGCGCTAATCCTTCGATACGAGCAATGGCCTCCTCATTTAAGGCGCCACGGTTTGTATTAACTTGTAGGCTACCACTGTAAAACTGCTGAGATTTCAGCCATGACAAACCCATCTCGACCGACAGACCAGGACGTATCGAGAAAGATCGAGCCACTCGAATACCCGCACTGCGCAAATGTTCTACAGCCAATTCAATATCACGCGGCAGCATGGCATCAAGAATTTGACCTCGTTCAATCTGATAATTTAGCAAGGCTGTATCGTAGCTAAAAGCCAGATCGTAATCGTACCGCAACACACGACCAACACGCCACGGACCATACTGGACACCAATCTCGGCTAAATCATGCGTTAACGCCGACTGGCCCACTTCGAGCGTACCACTGAAATTATCAATAAAACCATCAATACTCATGACTTCAGAATACGTTACGCTTTCAATTTGGGTATACACGCCCCATGACGCTCGAGCAAATGCACAGTCATGCGCCATAATGCTTGTCAGAAAAATCGTCACCACCACAGCTCGACTCATTTTCCTCTCCCTCAAAAATGAGAAAGGGCGATCAAAGCCGCCCTTTCTCACCGTAATTCACGCTATGCGCTCATACTTCACTAAAATAACACCGAGGGCAGCGCTAAGCTCTGTGTAGTCTCTACGCCATCTGCATCAACAACGGATACGGTACCATTTGCCGATACAGTACCAAAATTTCTACTCTCCCCAGCTGAGTTGACGACGGAAACGCTGCCACTGGCACTGCTTTGCCCATTATCATCCGTCAGTGTTACGACAATGCTGGCATCATTCGTTCCATCCGAAAACGTCCACGTTTCAGTGCTTCCTGAGGTGGGAACCTCAACACCCACTTTAACAATGTCATTAACAACCGAATCGCCAACGTTTAAAGTAGTCAATCGGAATACCGCTGAACTGATGGTTCCGTTCTTCACCGCATTTCGCATACCGCGCAAGGTGATGACTAACTTTTCTGAAGCCTGCTGCTCCGTTGTAGAAAACGTTGTTACTTTCGAGTAGGTCACAGGCGTTTCTAAGCGCAATAATACATCTGTCGCTGCGATAAAATTATCTTCGGTTTCTTCAGCGGGAGTCGGTAAAGTCGTCGGAGAACTGCTGGCTAAGCTATTCGTGTTTCCTTTAAATGCCAAGCGGAATGCGATTGCGTCACCTTCATTGTTATCGTCTACACGCGGACTGCTGATCCCACTGCCAATCGTCAGAGAACCATCCAAATTAAAATTGGTCACCAAGGTATCAGAAATTGTCGTATCACGTGTCGCCAATACATCAGCCAGCAGCGTGAACTCATCAACCACAATAGCCACGTCCTGAGCGTTCACCGTGAAAGACTGCAGCACTGCGTTCGATGACATGCCTTCTATCGTCGAAGTCGATCCCGAAGTCGAATTGAACGCAATTGTTTGTGGATTAGTTGTATCACCTGGCTCAAGATTCGCTGTCGCCTTTTCTATGGTATAGAGAGGTGCAGTGCCACTGGTCGTTGTCCCTGTCACTGATATTTCGTATGTCTCGGATCCTACGGTTAGTGTTCCGCTGTTTGAAGCCGTTTTCGTTGCTCCATTATACTTCAAGGTGCCTGTTCCAGTGCGAATCATCGAATCTGGAAAATCCAAAGTAGTGGCAATCTGAGACAGCGAACACTCAATGGAATCGACAGCGCTACTCGTGCCAACGACTGTACATCCCGCATTCGTAAAAGCGCTGGTGTCTTGCTCAGAAACATCCAAAATCATACCCGCAGCCGCTTCCACCAATTCGATCAACACCTCCAAAGCGTCATCGTAATTTGTATTGCTGAGCTCCAAGGTATCGCCTATATCTTCCAAAACGGTGTTGTCACCTTCGTCGGTTTTAAACGCTTCCGTTGACGCCATCAGTACATTTCTCAAATCCAACAGTGAAATCAGATTCCCCAGCCAATTCAATTAAATTAACTGGCTTTGTGGTATCCAACTCTACATTTACGACACTCTCCTTGAGTTCCGCCAAGGTGTCCGCTGCGCTCTTGATCGATGACAACTCCGTTGTCAAATCTGAAGTATTTAAAAATGTGGCAAGTTGGGTAACGGCATTCGGTTGCAATACGGACTGAATATCCTGAACCACACCACCCACACCAGTGATGATGTCCGCTAAATCGATGCCATTGTCATCGGCAATTCCAGTAGCCGTATCGTTGACATTAAACTCACCGTCCGAACTGAATGCGCTTGACAAATTCTGGACCACACTGGTAATGCTTGTGTTAGTCGTGTCAACGAGATTAAACAAAGATGCTGAAGCCAATGACATCAGCGTTGCTGATCGCTCCTCGCCAGAATCAATATCGTCATCCTGATCGGGCGCTGCCAAATCAACCAAATCGATTGAGAAAAAATTCCCATCAAACTCATCCGATGTCCCTTCCAAACTGAGTACATTATTTAACACAGAGGCCACTTCCAAGTAAGCCGATTCCACTTGAGTCGTCGTCACGGACGACAACGAGCTAGCAGAACTTATGGCCCGCGCCGTCGCCACTTCTGTCCACGGAGAAATATTGACTTCTTGTGTCGTAACCGTCGAAGGAATCGTGGGTACGACAGCACGCAGACTAAAATCATTCGATAAATCTAATGATTCACCAAACGCCACGCCATTCCCACAACCCGCAGGAAAATCGCACAACATTTGTGTCATACTGGTTCGCGCTTGAAGCGTCACCACAACCGGTGTAGTTGGGTTGGAAAGTAACTGGAAAGAATATCGTCCACGACTGCTTGTACACGGGCTCTCATTCCCCACACTGCTGTATAATTCGATCCCCGCTGTATTGGTAGCGATACAATCTGCCCCCGTCAACAACCCTTTTACGGCACTGCCCGAAATAGTGGCCCCCGTTGACGTGGTGGTCACCGCTGGTGGATTCAGCTCCTGCACGAATGGATCACCGTTTGAACACCCCTGCAACCCTCCCAGCACACCCGTTATGATCACGCTTACGGTGGTAAAAATACCCCCTAATTTGAATTGCTCGCTCATCACTCAACGTCCCTCTGTAAAAGTTTCCCTATTTAGTAACATTAAATGGTTTCACAAAATACGTTACAGGAGTGGCATCACATCAGAACCGAACTCCAGCACGTAAGAAAATCGCGTCGTTATAGTTCTTTTCCTGATCACCAAACGCTGAGGCATCCCCCGCACCCAGCTCAAACTGATACCCAACCCCCCCACAAACAGTGCATTGCTCTGTTGCTTTCAGATTGGCATCTATTGCAATCAAACCCATAAAGGAATTATCAATATCCAATTCAGCTGAGGTCGTTGCGCTGTTGGCATAGGTAATATTAATGTCCGTATCCGAACTCACATGGTTATACAGCAATCCAGTCTCCAATGTAATATTTAGTCCGTTCCCTAAATATCCACTGCGCAAAACGGATGCGCCCAGTGTCGTACTGCGAATGTCACCACGGAGCGCTCCCGAACCACCGGCAGCATTACCCGCCGTAATCGATAGCGTATCTTCATTTGCATCCCAATTGTTCACACCCAGAGAAAAACCCCAGTGGTAAACATCCGTATCACTGCCAAGATGCAACGGTAATAAAACTTGAGCTGCAAATCCCAAACCACCATCCCAATTTTCATCAACGCGCGGAAAGCTCCAATTCATATTCAGCTTCACCCCATCGAATGGCATGTTTTCTGCTCGAGTATCAGGTGAATAAATACACAGGCTCGTTAAGGCTGATAAACATCCTGCTGTAAAAAGACGTGTCGAGTACTTCCGTGTCGAGTGCTTCATAGCCGCTCCTATCAACTGTCGCAACGAAGAAATATTCAAGACAACCCAAGCTTCCAATCCAAGCACACTGCAACAAAAAGCACACTTACAAAAAGCACACTTACCGCAATCGTTGCATTGCCGAATAACAGATCGGTACTGATTTAGGGTCACAAACTCTGCTGAACCATCATTCACCGCCCCTCCGATGATGACATGATCTCCAGTGTAGAAGGAGAGTATAATTCCGCCAATTCAACCCACATCATTTTCGGAAATAACTTACTTTTTCTCTAAAACTTCATTCGAGATACGTTACTGAACGATCAAAAAAACATGGCTGTCGCTTAATAGCGAATCGTAC
>JARRRL010000074.1:0-24656 GCA_037380725.1 Gammaproteobacteria bacterium
ATCGGGTCCGGCATTACCGGGGAAATTGGCCGATTGCAGCAGCAATGAACCAGAGCGGGGTGAGTTGTTTTTGGTGGAAGGGGATTCCGCAGGCGGCTCCGCTAAGCAGGCGCGGGATCGTGAATTTCAAGCGGTCATGCCTTTGCGTGGGAAAATTTTAAATACCTGGGAAATGGACAGCGGTGAAATTATTGGCTCAGCGGAGATTCATGATATCGCTGTTGCGATTGGGCTTGATCCTGGGCAATCGGAATTGTCGGCCTTGCGGTATCATAAAATTTGTATTTTGGCGGATGCCGACTCCGATGGCTTGCACATTGCGACCTTGTTGTGCGCGCTGTTTGTACGGCATTTTCCGGATTTGGTGAAGGCGGGTCACGTGTTTGTTGCGATGCCGCCGTTGTATCGGATTGATGTGGGCAAAGAAGTGTTTTATGCGCTGGATGAAGCGGAGAAGAACGGCGTTTTGGATCGCATCAAAGCGGGTAAAAAAACCGGTAAGATTAACGTTCAGCGATTTAAAGGTTTGGGTGAGATGAACCCTTTGCAGTTGCGTGAAACCACCATGGCGCCGGATACGCGACGTTTGGTACAGCTTGAGTACGAAGATGTCCCCGAAACATGCCAACTTTTGGATATGCTGCTGGCAAAAAAACGTTCAGCGGATCGACGGCAATGGTTGGAGAAATGCGGGGATCGAGCTGCCTTAGCATAAGTTATGTCAAATTAACCAATGAAGTTAAACCATAGACTCAAAGCGCTAGAATTCAAAGCGGCCTTGCTGATTGACGATGAAACCATGCGGTCTTGCGTCGAAAACATAAATCGGGTGGTATCAAAAGCGGATCGATACATATTACCAAGGTCGTCACGGTCATCTGGATGGCGCACAAATATTACTCCCACGCTGTGAGAGATTGGGTAGAGCAAAATGATCAAATCAATTTGAATATCCCTGATTCGACAAAGCTAAAAAAGAGAGAAAACCTGCAAGCATACATATATCGTATTTCTGATCGGTATGTGCGAGGGGAGGGGTCTGATTACCGGGCAAAGACCACCAAGGAGCTTGATGAGGAACGCAATACTGCTTTTGTGGCGGCTATTGATGAAAACCTGCGTAGAGAAACCAAATGGTTTTACCCTCTTGAAGCCGTTCGGGAGTCCTTGATCAATGCGCTAGCCCATCGTGATTGGACACGTTTTGTAGAGATTGAAGTTGCCAGTTATTCCGACCGATTTGAAGTCATTAGTCCTGGTACGCTACCCAACTCTATGACCATAGAAAAAATGAAAGCGGGACAGCGCTCCCCGAGAAACACGCTTATTATGGAAGTGCTTCGGGACTATGGTTATGTCGATTATCGTGGGATGGGTGTCAGGACTAAGATTGTTCCGCTAACGCGAGCGCGCTCTCGTTATTCTCGTTCCCACGCTTCTGCGTGGGAATGCATAACTGACCTTCACACACTCAATAACCACATTCGTTGTCAGGCAGATCTTGCTTTCCGCCGCATTACCGTTGTGCTCCTCCGTGTTAGAGAAGCGATTGGATTGTGAAGGCACGTGGGTATTTGGTTGTCATTGCGATGATGGACTTTGGCTGCTGAAGTTCTGTGATGTGGCCAACAGCAGAGTGGGCGCACAATATTCTCATTTTTTAACATAAAATTAGCCATTTTATGGTTGTTAATATAACTTTTAATTTGTTGTGACACATCATCACGCCATTTCGCTATACTCAGCCTGGATGGTTTTACTCGATTCGACCACGGTGCGCCCGGTGGGGAAGTGTGGTGTCGATTTATTGTCACGACAAGGCATGGCGAGCATGATGGCAAGTATTTCAGTCAAACATATGCTGATCAGCATGGCGCTGGCGTGGGGGATGCACGCGTTACCGGCCTGGACTTCCGTGATTAACGAAGATGAAGGCGTGGCGTCTTCATCGTTATCGGGAGACGCCATTCGCGGCGAAGAAGGTGAATCTGAACCGCAAACCGCCGTTGATCAAGCCTTGCCAGAAGCTGTTTATTACCGCATTGATCGTCAGATGCAGCAAGCCTGGCATCAACATGTGCGTGCGGTGCGAGCGCATTGGCAAGATGCCAGTGTTTCCAGTGCTATGGAATGGGTTACCTACGTTGATGGTATGCGCATAAGACGTTGCGTGGATTTTCGCAACAATCAAATTGATATTACCGTGCCAGCGGTTCATTCAGAAACTGGTCATGGAGTTGATTATTCCGCTACGGGAGAGCGCGTTGAGCAGCAGTTGCGCGCGTTATTGAGTACCACCATTGAGCAGGCATTAATGGCGGATCCGGTTTTTGAAAACGTATGGCCGGAATTGCAGCAGTATGCGCCGATCACGTTTTCGAAGGAGTTGGTGTTGTCGGAATTATTTTCTGAATCGAAACCATCCGATCGCGCTGTGGCGCGTTTGAGTCAACGTTTGATGGCAAAAGCGGAAGTGGGTTTTTATCAGAAAGTGGCGAATGGTTCGGTGAACATGTCCGTGAAATTGGATGAGCGACTCACTTATACGGTCCCACTGCCCAGTGATCGATTGATACGCAAAGCACGGCAATATCGCGGTCTCATTGTGTCGTCGACGGAAGCTTTTCATGTCCCGACGGATTTGGTTTACGCCATCATTCACACCGAGAGTCATTTCAATCCATTGGCTCGATCGCCAGTACCGGCTTATGGCTTGATGCAAATTGTGCCCAGTACATCTGGGCGCGATGCTTCGCGTGTTTTGTTTGACCATGCGCGTTTGCTGAGTCCTTCTTTCTTGTATGATCCGCAGAACAATATCAAGGTGGGAGCTGCGTACATACGTTTACTGTATTTTAATTATTTTAAAGCGGTGCAAGATCCGAAAAGTCGCTTGTATTGCGTGATCGCGGCTTACAACGCCGGGATCACGGCGGTAGCGCGCGTGTTTGGTGATGCGACCGCTGTGGATCGTGTGGCACCTGCTCTGAATGCGTTGTCTTCACAGCAAGTGCTGGCTCGATTGCTGGAGTCGTTGCCGGCGCAAGAGACACGAGATTATTTGAAAAAAGTATTGGCGCGAAAAAGCCTGTACTCTCGAGTTTGAATCAGTATGATATGGCCCCTTTGTTTTTTGAAAGCGCCTTTTCTGAACGCGTGTCTTGCGTGCAATGTGTTGATGGCTGTGCTGCTAATAATTGTGGCGTTCCTAGCAGCCTGTACGCCTCATCCTGAGGCGGCGGCGGACGCGTCCGATGCACAAAACGCGGGAGCCTTTGGTTTTCACGCTGTCTCACTTCGAGGCGCACATAGAGGATGAGGCTTTCACGCCGTACTTCTCTGTTGTGGGTCGAATTGAATGCGAAGGCAATAGCACGGCATCGTGTACGGATATGGATGATGGAACAAAGCTGCAAGTGTGGCTCGATTATCAGGTGTCTGGGGCATCCATTGATTTTATGGCAACGGGACGTTTGTGGACGATGATAAGTCAGGATGATGTCAATGTGAAACCGTCCGGGGAGTTTGCGTTGCGTTTACCCTTACCACGCCATGATCTGACACAAGAAGCCATGACTTTCTCCATGAATGTAGTGGGTTGGGTTCCATTATTCACGGGGTATTTGCAAATGGCGCTGGTAACGCCTGTGCAAGCGCGTTTAAATATTCCGTTGAAAAAAACGGCGTCAGAATAGATTGCTACTGATTTGAGGAGGGCCACGCAGGGGCCTGAACCGAATGGGTTAAATGAAAGGATAAAATGTAAGCAATGATCAATAATAAAACCGAAAAGACGGAATCCAGGTACGCCATACTGCACCCTTCGCGCGATGATTCCGCTATGGTGAAAAGACCAGATAAGAAAGTCGTGATGGGAGAGACGTTTTCGGATGAAGCGTTGGAATCTTTTTTATGCGTTGCACCGACGTCGCGGGAGCCAGCGGATTTTTGTCGATTGCGTGTGGCGTATCAATTCATGCCGGTGGTGGCGTTTGAGCGATTTTTGGATCTGTTACTGACCCGAGGTAAAGCCATTAATCCATGCGATGAAAAAGGCCGTTCTTTTTTGAGTTATCTTGAATCAAATGTCAATCAAACCGAATACGCGATGGCATTAAAAAGCCGACTGCTCGACGCTTGATTTCAGCGTATGACCTGTTGCAGACTGGTTGAGAAGTGCATGTTGATTGTCAGCGGTGTGAGCGCTGTTGATGTGAATCGTTCTGGGGACTTTTTTTGTGGCGTTTGCCGCTCAAGGGGTCGCTTACGATCTTCCTAACTGAGATGTTGGTATGTTTTTGAGATACGCGTTGAAAAAATGTTTTGTTACACCGGAAATTGAAGCGAGTTTTGAAAAAATTCCTAAATCCGTTGGCAGTTTTGGTTACGATCCCTGGGGATATAATCACGAAGGTGCCCAGATTTGGATGGGCGCGCTCAAGCCGCTTTTTGATAAATACTTTCGTGTGAAAACCGTTGGACTTGAGCACATCCCGGCGCAAGGGCGTGTGCTGGTGGTGGCGAATCACGGGGGGCAGTTACCCATTGATGGCGCGTTGATTGGCGTCGCCTTGGCCACCAACCCTTATGCACCTCGCGCACCCAGGCATATGGTCGATCGCTGGGTGCCAACCATTCCTTATTTAGGCAATGCTTTTAATGAAGCTGGCGCGGTGTTGGGGGATCCCGTTAATTGCGCCAAAATGTTGCGCAACGAAGAAGCCGTCGTGGTGTTTCCAGAGGGGGTTCGTGGATCCGGGAAGCCGTTTCGAAAACGCTATCAGTTGCAGCGTTTTGGCCAAGGATTTATGCATTTGGCCATTAATGAAAAAACACCGATTGTTCCGGTTGGCGTGGTGGGGTGTGAAGAAATTATTCCTTCATTGGCGAATGTAAATATATTGGCGCATTTATTGCGTATGCCTTATTTTCCCTTGTGCCCCCCTTTTCCGTTGCCCGTACAGGTGCGGCTGTATTTTGGGGAGCCGATGATGTTTTCGAATGGCGATATGAGTGAAACGGAAGTGCAGCGTAAAGTCAATCAGGTGAAAACGGCGATTGCAGCACTGATCAAACGTGGCCTCGGTGAACGAAAGGGATGGTTCGCATGAATGCAGCGAAATTGGATCGGCCCACGATATTGATTACGGGGGCGGGTGGCGCACTGGCTCGGCGCGTGTTGTCTCAATTAAAGTATGATTTCAATATCGTTGCGGTGGATTTTCGACGACGGGTACAAACCGATCGCGGTATGCCCAGCTATCGGGTGAGTTATCATACGCGTGCTTTTGAAGAGATTTTTCGTGATCATCCCATTTCCGGCGTGTTGCACATTGGGCGAATGGGCTTGTATGAATCGGATCACAAACATCGTTATACGGTAAACGTATTGGGAACGCAGAAACTGCTGGATTTGTCCTTGAAGTACCAAGTCAAGAAGGTGGTGGTGCTCTCGACGTATTACGTTTATGGTGCCAGCCCCTACAATCCGGCCTTGATCACCGAAGATTACCCATTGAAAGCCTCTGAATTGGTCTCGGATTTGGTGGATTCGGTGGAGTTGGAAAATTTAGCTAATATTTATTTGTGGAAATACCCAGAGTTGAATATGACGATTTTGCGACCGTGCAATATCGTTGGACCTGGGGTTTTGAACAGTGTCAGCCAGTTGTTTTCACGACGCTGGGCGCCCGTGATCACCGGGTTTTCGCCTATGATGCAATTTATACACGTCGACGATATGGCGGAAGCCATGGCCCTAGCGTTTCGGGTTAATCATCCCGGTGTGTACAACGTTGCTGTGGAGGATTGGGTTTCGTATCAAGCGGCTTTGCTGCAGTGTGGTTGTCGACGTGTGCCGGTACCCAATGTGACCGGAAAATTTGTGAGTCTGATGGCTCGAAAAGTGGCGGGACGCGCGTTCCCCGATTACTTAACAAATTATTATAAATATCCGGTGATCATCGATGGCAGTTTGTTCAATCGAACGTTTCAGTTTGTGGCCAACAGAAGTTTAGATGATATTTTTTCTCATTACCGTGAAACCAAAGAATTGCAGGTGTGTTGAGGGATGGGAACGCTTCTTCACGGTGGTGGTGCGAGCGTTTTGGTTTCCATAAAATGAAAACGGTGATCATCCAGGATGTTTACGTCGGGTGCCAGCAGTTGCAAGTAACGATCGAAGTACAGCATTTGCTTGAGCAATAGGGCAAATTCTCTCGGGAAATGTATGCCGTATTTTTTTCCTAAATTCATCAGTTTCAGTAAAATATCATTCACTTCCTGATCTGAAATGCCCAGGCCTTCGATGTGAGGGGAGGAGATGTCGTGTGAGCTTGTTTGCGCTGAGTCGGCGATACCAAACGAGTGGTATAGGCGTTCGATGTCTTGAGCGAGTGCATGGGCGTCCACGGTGTCGCTGGTGACCCCGATGTCCACCATTGCTTTGGCCATACTGAAAAAATCGGTGCTGCTGACCGCTTGAATGAATGCGGTGATGGCAGACCACGTGCTGGGGCTGACGTGTCCCACGATGCCGAAATCAATAAAACCAACGCGACCATCGTTCAGAATAAGTAAATTGCCGGCGTGTACGTCTGCGTGGAAGGAAGGACCCGATAACACGGTTGCAAACCAGGTAGTCATGGCGTTGATTAGGCTTTGTTGTGGGTCACTGGTGAAGTGCCGTGCGCGCTCAAGATCGGTGAATGGGACCCCGTACAAACGTTCTTGAGTCAGTACTTTTTGACTGCTGTATTCGTCGTAGATAGCCGGTGCGACAACCTGTGTGTTATGGGATGCGATGAGGAATGTGCGAAACGCTTTAACGTTTTCCGCTTCACGCAGAAAATCACATTCAGCCATCATGCTGCTTTGTATTTCCTCAACCACGGCGGACAACGATGCCATCGTCAGTCTGGGGGCTAGCCATTCCAATACGCGTGCCGCGATGTACAAAAAATGCAAATCCGTTTGCAGTATGTGGTTTACGCCGGGTTTTTGTACTTTGACGACGACGTTTTCGCCGGTAATCAGCGTTGCGGCGTGCACTTGAGCGATGGAGGCGCTGGCCAAGGGTTGTGGATCGATTTCACGAAAACAGCGGTACAGCGGTTTATTCAGTGAGTCACGAATGACTTTTTCAATAGCGGGAAATGGGATGGCGGGCGTGTTGTCCAAGCAGCCCTGGAAAGCTTCCACGTACTCATCGGGGAAAAATGAGGGGGAACTGGCAATAAATTGACCCAATTTTATATACGTGGAACCCAGATTTTCGAACAATTCACGCAACAGCTGAGGTCGTGGTGGTCGATGGCCGAGCAGCCATCGACTGCTGGTGCTGCCCAGGATCAGGGCTGTTTGTGTGAGGCGTTTGGCGCTTTTTGCTCCTAATCGTAGCGGATCCAGTATTTTCACTGCATTATCCTCTCCATCGTTGTGACACAGGCAATCCATTGTTGTGATTTTTTTCCTTGGGAAGATTCCTTGGGAAGAAAGCCACGCAGCGTTTATTTGCCCCAGCGGCTATCTACCCAGCTGATCAGGCAAATGATACAGTCTTTTTCAAGCCATGTGCTTTTAGAATAAAGCGCTTTCACAAGAGTGCGCATGTGGCGTGCTGTGTCAGTGACTATTTTGATATCAGTTTGACTGTTTTGATATCAGTTTGACGCCTATGACGAGCTGGGAAACGGAGTGAGGGAGCATCATGTCCGCACAGTGTGAGCCAATGAGCGTAGATCTGTTTGTGAGACCGGAGGGAGCGGCGTGTGGTGCGGCAAGCGTACCGGTTGCCATCGCGGCAACGGGGGAGTTCGTTGCCGATGATCGTTTACATGCTGCTCGAGAACGTATTTGGGATCGGGTGCTGCGCTTGTATGAAACGGGGTTATTTCCGGGCATTAGCGTTTGCGTGGTGCATCATCACCAGCGCGTGTTGCATCGTGCTGTTGGCTATGCATCGGTGCCGACTGTTGGCGCTTCGTATCCATCGACAGTGGAAGCGCTTGGTCATTTGAGCGGGAAGGGCGTGCCCATGACGCCCGAGCAACCGGCCTGTTTGTTTTCAGCCAGTAAAATGGTGACCGCCATGTTGGTGCACTGGGCGGTTGAGCAAGGTGATTTGTGTATAGACGCGCCGCTTTCAGATACTTTGCCTCAGTTGGTGGGGACGGCGCTTGGTCGATTGACGTTACAAGATGTGTTGA
The DNA here is from genome assembly GCA_037380725.1 of Gammaproteobacteria bacterium. Lineage (GTDB taxonomy): Bacteria > Pseudomonadota > Gammaproteobacteria > Pseudomonadales > JANQJO01 > JARRRL01. Next base: position 8,208 of record JARRRL010000074.1, read on the forward strand.
CGCATCGGGCGGGCGTGCCGCGTTTTCCAAAAGAAATACCTATTGACGTGCTGTTTGATGAAAAGGCGTCTTTGGCATCACTCATTCCGTTGAATCCGCAGTCCATAACAGAAGATTCGGCCGCTTATCATGCGGTAACCGGTGGTGTCTTGGCGGGCGCAGCGCTGGCGAGCGTGTATAAAATGGGTTTACCGCGTTTACTGGATCGTGTGTTTCGAAAACCATTGGGTTTGCGTTATTTCTCCTTTGGATTGTCGGCGGCGGCGCAGCGTGGAACGGAGTTTGTGCATGAGTACATCACAGGGGTGAAACCGAATGTCTTATTACAGCAATGGGTCAGTCGCTTGGTTGGGGCCTCTTTTCAAGAAGTAGTACGCATTACTCACGATCCGCGCTTTCGCCGAGCTGTAATTCCGGCGGTAAATGTATACGCTACGGCTGAAGAAGTGTGCTGTTTTTTTCAAATGTTGATGCAGCATGGTCGATATGGGACGCAACAAGTGTTAGCGCCTGCAACGGTGTCTGCGGCGTTACGCCCAATGGGCGGGTGGTGTTTCGATCGACAGTTCATGCTGCCCATGCGATACAGTAAAGGTTTTATGTTGGGCGCCAATCCGCTTGGCCTCTGGGGGCCATTTTCGGAGAAAAGCTTTGGTCATTTGGGCTTCACGAATAAGTGGAGTTGGGCTATACCACACAGTCAGACAGCGGTGTGCCTGTTGTCGAATGGTAATTGCTTGGCTGGTGCTCCCATTAAGCCAATGGTTCAATTTGTTTTGGAGGTACAGCGTTTGGGGGGCTTGTTTACATGATGGTTTGTATAAATGAGGCATCATAAGGTGCGGTACAACAATAAGAAAGGTGTATATATTGCGATTAATTGATAAGGTGATGAGACCGCTTATTGGCGTTGATGCTGATGTCGGCGTGCTGAGGTCGATTGCTTGTAAAATAATCACTGTGGGCCGGTGGCTGTTGTTCGTCATACTGACGTGGGGGCTGAGTGCCTGCCAGGAGCGTTTGGCCCGGGATACAATTTGGGGCGTGCCCTCGGCGCCCTTTTTGAGTCGCAGTGGTAAGCCTGAGGTAGCACCTTTGTTGGCTTACTTTCAGCGGATGCATGATGTGGAGGCGGTTTGTTTTTCGGTTGATGCGTTGCTGCCGACTTTTTTTGCGCGGGGTTGGCAGGATAATCCTGGGCCGAATGCACCGATTTCGGTCTTAGCGTCTCAGCCTTTACTGCAACTCATGACGGCGCATTGCGAGTTACGTCGTGCGTGGGGGTTTGAGTTGGAGATGTTGAAACAGACTCGACGCGGTGCGAAATCGTTAGCGCTCGATCAGGGCATTCAACGAGAGCGGGCCTTAGAGCGGGCTGTGACCTTGAATTGGCAAGGCTATCGCGCAATTGCGGAATGGCTGATGGCGGATGCGGTATCGCACAATGAGTCGGAAGCGTGTCAATTAGCCGATGCGCTGCATGATGGAGACCTCGAGGATCTTGAGGACCTCGAACACAGCGATGCTTCCGCATCGGCGCAATCTGAATTACCGGATGCGACTCAATTGATGTTGTTAACCGCATCGCTGAATGGTTTTTTGGCGACGCTTTATGATCAGATGCTGGTGTATCCTGTGGGGGTGCCCGCTGAGGTGGCTCAGGGGGCTCGTGCGATGGTGGCCTGTGTTGACAACGCGCGGTGGTGGTCAATGCCGCGTGCGTTGCAAGCGGCGTTAAACAGCCTTTCGCCGACTGCTGATCGACGGATTTTTCGAGCGGAGTTGCAAGAAGCCTTGGCGTTACCTGAGTCAAATGATGTGCGTTGGGCCTCAGCGATTGGTGTGATGATGGCGGCACGCTGGGGTGAAAACACACGTGTCCGTGATATGTTGTCGCGTTTTTTTCGAGAGCGTCGTTACAGTGAAAGTGCTCAGTGGCGTTTGTGGGATGAGTGGGCGGTTGAGTATATGACGTATTTTTCTGATCGTGAGTGGGTCAGAAACACCGGAGCTCGGACACCCGCAGATCAATTAGGCATGACGCCAAAATCGCCTGCGGTGTCGAGAACGAAAAAATCCAATGGGGTATCAGGTTCACACCTTAATAAACCTCCATCGGCTTCACCGGCGCGAAAGCCGACGGAGTTGGACTTGAAAGACGTCTTGTAATGTCGTGCAATCACGTAGCGGCAGGATGATGACTCGGGTTTCGCATCAGCGCATCAACAGGTTGACGTACTGCTGCCGACACAACTCAGAATACCTTTAAACACTTTGGGGCTGCCGGCGACAATGTTTTGGCTCTTCAGAAATTGCTGACCACCATGGTAATCACTGACTAAGCCGCCGGCTTCTTGCACTAACAGCGCGCCAGCCGCCACATCCCAGATTTGCACACCCGACTCCCAGTAGCCATCGAAGCGCCCGGCGGCGACGTATGCTAAATCCAGTGCAGCAGCGCCCATACGGCGAATACCGGCAGCCTCCGAGGCGAGTTTTTTTAGATCAATAAAATAGTGTTCGGTGCGTTCGTCGTGTACTTTATTGCCAAAAGGGATGCCCGTGGCGAGTAGTGTATTGGCTAAACTTTGACTGTTTCGAACGCGTATACGTCGACCGTTTAGGGTGGCGCCGCCACCCCGACGGGCTGTGAATTCGTCTCGTTTTGCTGCATCGATGACCACGCCGACTTCCAGGCGACCTTTGTGCAATAACGCAATGGAAACAGCAAAATGCGGCACCCCGAAAATAAAATTAGTGGTGCCGTCCAGGGGGTCGATAATCCATTGGAAATCACTGTTTGATTTTGTGTTTAGCGCACCAGACTCTTCAGCTAGAATGTGGTGTTCGGGAAACGCTTTCAATAAGGTGTCCGTAATGATCTTTTCGGCTTTTTTGTCGATGAGAGTGACAAAATCATTGGCGCCTTTTTGTTCGATTTGGTGTTGCTCTAAGCGGTCTATATTTTGATGGATAAATTCAGCGGCTTTTCGTCCCGCTTGTAAAGCGATATTCAGTTGTGCTTGCATAGAAAATCTCGTTGCTGGTGTATTCCAGTGGGTTGTTGTGAGGCGCATCGAACGAGTTCGTTGTGACGAAGCGGTTGGGTGGGTACGATGCTGAGGCACATGGTACAACAAAACGGGTTGACATAAAAAACGACGTGACAGAGCACGCCGTATGGTTTTGCACGTTTAAACCCACCATCCGTTCGCATCAGCCCACGGTTTTTCTTAATCCCACCGCGCAACTCCCACTTCAGCCGAGTGTGCTGCCCACTGCAAATGAGGCCTCTCAATGAATGAGGTGTAGATTGTGAGGTCACTCGGCTCTGAGCGTGATGTTGACGTCAACTTGGGCTATGAAGACTCGACAGCAATGTGACCAACGCTTCTTTCTTGCTGGTGTCCAGTTGTCGAATGCGCTCAATGATGGCGTACTCTTGTTTATTCACTTCAATAGCCATGGTTTCCGATTCAGGCAGATTGCTGATGTTGTCCTCCCCTTCGCCGGCGAGTAAGCATGGCTCAACGCGTAGGCTACTTTCGAGGCGAGAAACGATCTCGGAGTTCATGCTGCGGTGATAGTTTTTGGCGACTTCGGCGATCAGCTGCCGCATCCCTTTCGGTAGTCGAACAACAAATTTATCGGCTGTTCGGCTGCCACTTTCTTGCGTTTCATCTATTTTGATGTCTTGTACTGTGTTCATGGTCACCCTGAAACTCGCTCTGTGGTTAAATTGATTAACATGGGTTTGATAGAGCGCTCCGCCATGACACCATACGTCGCGCGAGAAGTAAGTCGCGCCTGGTTTCTGGCGGGAATATCCCGCTCGACCGACTTCACTGCACTGAACGATAGGCTCTCAAATCAGGGGTGAGAGGTAAACGTCTGGATGCTCGCAACCCTGAGCACTGCTTGAGCCTTAACTGCTTCACGTTATTTTGGCAGTATCCCTGGCCTTGTAATCTAACTGTAGCCTATAACCTATCGGAGTGTGTGAAAAACCAGTACCCAGTTTACTATATGTTCAGTATTCATCTTTATGTAAGGCATTTGTCTGGTTTTGGCTTGTCTGTGCTTCGAGTGAGCATTGTATTTTGGGAGAGCATTGAATTCGGGTGGACATTGTATTTCGGATGGACATTGTATTACCACTGCCAGTGGTCGGCGTCGATCACGTACGCGTAGGGTAAATTCGACTTGTCGCCTAATGAATGTAGGGCGCCGCGAACACGTATGATGCTGTTCGGTGGCGGTGCAGATGCAGGTGTTGGAGCAGGTGAGGAATGGTTTCGGGCCTGAGAACGTAAATTCACACGTACGGTTTGATTTGGAGGCGGGAGGTATCGCGTAAGATCTGCTCCTAGCTCGGGCACCAGTAGGAATGAAATTGTCTTTTCAGTACTATCATTACCATTAATGACGGTTGGCAGAGGTCGGGAATAACCCGCCAGTTCCACATAGGATTGATTGTATGTGGATACGGATTGCTTCGATCCAATGATGGGCAGTTCGAGCCATTGAGGCCGTTGTTCCGTTTCCAAAGCGCCCAAGTCAGGTAAGGGCGGTACGTCAATGAGGGTGTTGCTCCTGTTGGATAGGGCGTGTTGGTCACTTTCCGGGAGGAGATCGATCCATTGAAGAACGATGGGCGAAGAGGCGGGAGTGGAGAGACTGGTGCTTGTATTGTCACTGTATGCGAGCTGAGTGGTGATGAGGGTGCTGATGAGGGTGCCTAACCTCAGTATGGTGCTCAAAAAGCGAGTCCGTTTTGGATTGTGGGTGCTGTGGTCCACTTGTTTGGTGTTGGTGCTGGTTTGAGGCGTCATGTTAGTTTTCGATCGCTGTTTCTGTTGTTAGGGGGTAGCTATTTTGTGTTTGTGCTGCGAAGATTACTCATTCGAACGGCTTGATTTAACCTGTTTCAGGATGCGAGGATGTTTCCTCAGATAACGTTGACTGCTAATCCCATACAATGGTTGACACAGTTGCCGTTTGGCGTGTGTCATACTGCTGAAGTTTGGTAGCAGTACCAGAACTGAGTCGACGGTTCAAGGGAAAAATCCGGGATTGTGAAGGGCTTTTATGCCGTGGCGAAGTGCTATCAAAACGCTATCATGTGTTCACGAATTGAGGAGGATGTAACGCGTTCATCGGTAATGGATTTTGGTTTGTGAAGGCTAGGATGCCTCGACTTTTCATTGCATTGATTTGTGTTCAGTTGCTTGACGGATTGCAAAGATGATGAAGAAAAGTTATTGGATATGAAAGGGTTACACCTTTAAAGCTTTAGGCCGTTACCTTGACGGCGTATTTATGAACCGTTTGTTGCCAAGAGAGAATAAAAAATGTGGCCTTTTACAAAACGAAAAGCCAGTACTAGAAGATATCAACCGCTTTCTCAGGAAGAACTTTTAAAACTGAGTATTCAAGAAAAACTCAAATCGTATAGTGCTGGTGGTCGAGGTCGTGCGCGATTTTCTGGCCCTGCGCCTTTGTATGACAATGATATGTTGTCCTACGCGAGTGACGTGTTTCCCGCCAGTCGTATGGAATTTGAACTCGTCGAATTGGATGACGTTGCACATTAGTTGCCATTAAATGGTCATCAAGCGTTTATCCTCTGGATGCTGAGTGCGGTTCATGCGCATTGCTCATGCGAATTGCTCATGCGCATAGTCGTCCGCATTCATGTGGGTCGATCTATTTCGTATCAGCGGGCAGCGCGAATGGGAATGGGGTCGTAGTACGCTTCTGCCATGACGTTTTGGATGTCCACTTGCCTGAGTGCTCGATTGTAGACGCGGACGTCATCCAAGAAGCCGTAAAAGTCATCTGCTGAGTACGACTCAATTGGATTGCGTCCCATGATCCAGCGCATGCCTGTGTAGGTGGACCATTGCTTGGGAGCGCTGCAACTGAGGTTGCCATCAATCCAGAGTTCAACGTGGCTGCCCGTGTAGTTGGCGGTGATGTGGTGCCAGGAACCATCGCCAATTACGCCGACGATGCAGTCATGATCACTTTGCCATCCGAAAAATTTTACTGTTGCTTCGTCCAGAAGTGCGACGCCGCGTGCTGCGCGGGTGTCTGGCATACCATAACTGAAAACGACTCCAGGTTTGCCCGTGTAGTTGACCCAAAAAGCAAAGCTTGAGGGGGCGTTTCCATTGGGAAATCGCACGTCACTGCCCGTGACGCGAGCGCCTTGTCCATCAAAATAAAGTGCTTGGCCTTTGACGCCATTGGGTACACGGCGAGCGCCACGTACAGTGCCGACTTGATGGTTACCCGTGAGGTCAGCGACTTCGTTGTCCGTGAGGTCAGTCTCTTCAAAATCCCAATGCGCGATCAGTCCGTCATCCACTTTCGGGGTTCGCACGGCCTGTTTAATGATGTCCTGATGTTGGCGTGTGTTACGGGTGGGACTGGTGTCGCTGAAGGCCGTGGGGCGCGGACTTTGCGCCTTAGCATATGGCGTCTTAGAAAAGGGTGCCATCGGGCGGATTGTCTTCGCGCCTGGCGTTCCGTAGTTGCGCTCAATGGTTCCGCCGTTGATGGTGGCGGGAGCAAAGGGGTTGACGCGTTCACGGGGTGGTGAGCGAGAGGTGGAGGGTGGCGTAAATGCGGTTTGGCTTGTCGTGAATTCAGTGTGTATAGGCTGTGTCGCCACGCTGGACTCAGTCGGGCGATGTGACTGAATGACTAAAAAGCCGATAGCGAGTAAGGCGACTACCCACAGCGCAATCACCTTAATCCCGTTACGCACCGACAATTTTGGTTTTGGTGCTTTGGGCATGTACTGGTTACACTCCCGCTGTTGAGCTTATTTTGCTATTGGGAGGCCAAGGTCTATTTACTTATTGTTCTATTTTTAACCCGCTGGATCGTGCAAGCAAGTCGAGGCGTGTACGGATGCTGTAGGAAACTGTGAGTTTCGTCACCTTGAGTGTTGCACGTGTTGTGCGATTGGACGCGTTATGTGTAGGGCGTACTATGAGACGGGAAATTTGATGACGTCGGCGGCGGCATCCGATTCAGCTTCAATTTCTGCTTTGCTGAGCGCTGGATCCTTGACGAGGTTGCGTAAGGTTTTGGCGGGGGTATTTTGCATGTCGTTTAGTGCTTCGCGCAGTTCTGCAAACGACTCGTGCATCATTTGAGATAATCGGATACAGGAAGCCATCGGGGTTTTAGCTCGGCGCCGTTCCATATCTATTTTAAACTGTAGACCACGTAGTTTGCGTTGCGATTCGAGAGGTGCGGATTCTATAACCGCTTGACACATATCATTACGCAGCTGCTCGAGGGCCTCTGGTTGCTCTTCTGCTATTCTCACCATTTCCTCAAAGCTGGGTAATTCTTTCATGGTGTACTGCTACCTTATGTTGTATAACCCACTCCGTTGATTCATCTTATTGCTCCATTTTTTGCAGGCCGTTCAGTCTGCGAGGGAGATAAAGATGAAGATCGGAAGCCATACCTAGCGGGGCTGTTGATATCGTGCGTGTTGTTTGTGAGTTTCAGAACCAGTTGGCTGATAACCTTTGAACAACTGGTTAATATATTAACGATCTTCGGCGAGGAAGTGAAACGCTGTTTTCTTATAAAATGTGATGTGATTTGTGCGATTTGTGTTAGCCGTGTGCTGTGACGGTAAGGAATTGTGACGGCAGTTCGGGGTTCGGGTCGATTTAAAATAGACGGTATACGAAGACATATAAAGTATTTAAATGGGGGTGTTTTGATTTATCAGTTGGGTACCCAGACGGTCCAGATGGCCTCAGATTGTTATGTGGCGCCGAGTGCGGATGTCATTGGATGTGTTCGGCTTGAAGCGGAAGCGAGTGTGTGGTTTAACGCGGTCGTTCGCGGAGATAATGAGCCGATTACCATCGGGCGGGCAACAAATGTGCAAGATGGGGTCGTGATTCACACTGATCCGGGGTTTCCGGTTGTGCTGGGAGATCGGGTTACTGTCGGTCATCAGGCTGTGATACATGGCGCAACGATTGGCGATGAAACATTGATTGGAATTCAAGCGGTTATTTTGAATGGTGCGGAAATAGGTGAACACTGTCTCATTGGTGCTGGCGCTTTGGTTACAGAAGGCATGAAAATTCCGGATGGATCACTGGTTTTTGGGGCTCCCGCTAAAACCATCAAGCCATTGTCGATGGCGCAGCAGCGAGCGATAGTGGCGAGTGCGCAAGTCTACGTTGAGAAGGCGCGCCGTTATCGGGCTGAACTGATGGCGCAAACGGATTTGTGATGGTAGATGGTAGTAGATGGTAAAAGGTTTATGATCAGCGTGCGATGTTTGGTTTGTGCTCGGTATGGGGGGTGTGGGCGCTGCGTTGGTTCCAGCGGGTCAGTTTGGCTGTTTTTACCACGTTGTCGCGAGTTTGTAAGACCTCGATGATGTAGTCATTGACTTTCAGGCTGATGTTGTTTTCTGGAATGAACTCCAGGCGTCCAATGATGAGGCCGCTGAGCGTTTTGGGACCATCAGTTGGTAAATCCCAATGCAGGTATTTGTTGATATCGCGAATATTGGTCGTACCATCGATGATGAAATACCCCTCCTCGTTTTCAAGTGGGTGAATGTCTTTACTTGAGCTGGTATAGTCCGTGGTGAATTCACCTACGATTTCTTCAAGAATATCATCCACCGTGACGAGTCATTGTATGTCACCGTATTCATCGACCACTAATGCCATGCGATTTTTGGTTTTTTGAAAGTTGTTCAGTTGTGTGTGTAAGGGGGTGCCTTCCAGGGTGTAGTAAGGATCGTCGGTGTAATGCAGCAGATTGGTGATGGTTTTCGCATCTGATGAGGCGAGAAACTGGCCCAACTTACGCATATGCAGTACGCCCATCGGGTGATTTAAATTGTTTTTGAACACGGGCATACGTGTGTGTTGTCCGGCGCGGATTTGTTGCAGAATGCTGTCCACGTCGTTTTCAATATCTAAACCATGGATTTCGTTGCGTGGCACCATGATGTCTTCCACAGTCACGTGCTCGAGATCCAGAACGCTTACCAGGGTGCTAAATACGTTCACCAGCCACACGAGTGGGTAAAGTAGGGTGAGCAAAGGCCGCAAAATGTGCGCCGCAAGAAAAGCAATGCGTTCGGGCTTAAAAGCGGCTAGCGTTTTAGGCGTGACTTCAGCAAAAATGAGGATGATGATGGTGAGCGTCATGGTGGCGATGGCGATGCCATTGTCACCAAACCAGCTGAGCGCTAATACGGTTGCCAGTGATGAAGCAAGGATGTTGACAAAATTATTACCTATCAAGATAACGCCAATTAATTGCTCGGGTTTGTCGAGTAGCGCTTTGGCTTTTTGTGCGCCACGGTGACCTTGGCGCGCTAAGTGCTTGAGACGATATCGATTTAAAGACATCATGCCGGTCTCCGAGCCAGAGAAAAAACCGGATAGCAGTATTAAGCCTGCTAACAGCGCGAGTAATAACCCGTGTGATGTGTCTTGCACAATGGATCCCTTCTTTGCAGATAACCAATACGACGTAACTGACCTGAGCCAAGCAGTAGGATGATAAAGTGTGTTGACAAAGTTATTTATTGAATAATAAGTTCCAGAGCGATTTTACTGCCGAGATAACCCACGAGCATCAAGGCGATGCCCCAGCGGGTGAGACGTAAAGCGTGATGTCCGCGCCAACCAGCAAACCAGTGTCCGAAGAGCACAGCCGTCAACAGGATCCAAGCAAGTACAGTAAAGAAAGTTTTATGAGCCAGATGTTGTCCGAAGAAATCATCAAAAGCAATGAACCCTGTTGCCATGGAGAGGGACAGTAGGCACCAACCTAGGGCGAGCGACTCGAACAAAATTTTCTCCGTGGTTTGGAGCGGTGGCAGCGATATCTTGGGGTTAGCATGATGATTTTTCAGTGATTTGGATTGAATAGAAGCCATCAAGCTTTGCACAAAAGCAACAATAAGGGTTCCCCAGGCGGTGATTGACAGTAGAATATGGCCACTCTGTGCTACGGTCAGATCGTTCAGTGGTGCGTTAGTCTCAAAAAAGTGACTGATGGGCACGCACACGATGGCTGCGATAAGCAATATGGGGGTCAGTGCATTTAAAGCGGGTCGCCAATAGCTGGCGCTGAAGGCTATAGCTAAGGTGGTGGCGCTGCTGGCTGACAGCATGGCGAACAAGCCGGCATTAAAGCCATTGGGTCGCCATATGAGGGAGATGAGACTGAGGCCATGCAGTAAGAGTCCGAAGGCGATTAGTATTCGCAACAAACGGTTATATTGAGTGAGTTGCTCGCGCCACAGCTTTCTGGCGTAAAACAGTGCTACGGCATATAGCGTGATGGCTAGGACGCCAGCGCCAGCGCCGGCACCTACCGCAGGGGGTAGGAGCATACCAGTTCCTCTTATGCTTTCTCGTTATAAAATGAGTTTAACGTTTCTTCGGTTACTTAAGCGCTAGGAGCAGAGTTTGACACAGGGCTGTGTGATTGGCTAGAAAGCACATCTGCATCTGTCCGGTCAGGCGCTCAGAGAATTGTAAGGGCTTTTGGTTTGATGCAACACGATAGATTTGGACAATACCACGCGGTTTTTGCGTAGTAGTGGTGTTTGTTATTGTTACAAGTATGCCCGAACAGTAAGTGAGTGATTTTTAGTAATTAATCAATGAGTCCGTATGTTGGTGAGGTGGATATGTTTGACAATTTATCGGAACGTTTGACGGGTACTTTAAAGGGGCTGATGGGGCGTGGGCGCCTGACGGAAGATAACATCGAGGAAACGTTGCGTGAGGTGCGTAAGGCCTTGCTGGAAGCTGACGTGGCTTTACCCATTGCGAAGCAATTTGTGGCGCGGGTTCAGGAAAAGGCCGTTGGGCAGAAAGTCATTGAATCCCTGACGCCTGGGCAAATGCTGGTGAAAATTGTGCAGGCGGAGTTGGTCTCCTTGATGGGTGAGGCGAATGACTCGCTCGATTTGAAGGCGGCGCCGCCCGTGGTGATCTTGATGGCGGGTTTGCAAGGCGCGGGTAAAACGACGTCGGTCGCTAAATTGGCCCGCTGGCTTCAAGAACGGGCTAAGAAATCGGTGATGGTCGTCAGTACGGATGTCTATCGACCAGCGGCGATTGATCAATTGGAGACCTTGTCCAATCAGGTCGGGGCAACTTTTTGGCCATCGACGCCAGCGCAAAAACCCGTTGATATTGCGCAAGAGGCGGTGCAGGCCGCTCGGACTCACGTCATGGATGTGTTGATTATCGATACGGCGGGGCGGCTCCACATTGATGACGAAATGATGCTTGAAATTAAGCAGTTGCATGAGGTTGTGCGTCCAACTGAAACGTTGTTTGTGGTAGATGCCATGACGGGGCAAGACGCGGTGAACACGGCGAAAGTGTTTAATGATGCGCTGCCCTTGACGGGGGTGATTTTAACCAAAGCGGATGGTGATGCGCGTGGTGGCGCTGCGCTATCGGTTAAAGCTGTAACGGGTAAACCCATCAAGTTTCTTGGGGTGGGGGAAAAGAATGATGCGCTGGAGCCCTTTTATCCGGATCGTATGGCGTCGCGTATTTTGGGCATGGGTGATGTGCTGACCTTGGTGGAGGAAGCCGAGCGTAAGCTGGATAAAAAGAAAGCGGACCGTTTGGCCTCAAAGTTGAAGAAGGGGCGCGGCTTTGATTTGGAAGATATGCTGGAGCAGTTTCAGCAGATGAAGAAAATGGGTGGTATAGCCAGCATGCTGGATAAATTGCCCGGTATGGGTGGATTGGCCAAAATGGCCTCTGCGGCGAACAGTGAAGGCACGATGAAACAGGTTGAGGCAATTATTTTGTCTATGACGATTCATGAGCGCCGTTTTCCAGATGTGATCAGTGGTTCACGAAAACGTCGGATTGCGGCGGGTTCGGGTATGGAGATTCAAGATGTAAATCGTTTGTTGAAACAGTACAAGCAAATGCAAAAGGTGATGAAAAAGTTTGGAAAGAAGGGCGGCATGAAATCGATCATGCGCAGTATGGAAGGAATGATGGGGGGTGGCGGTGGCTTGCCGCCTGGCTTTGGTCGTTAACGCTAATGTTAACGCGAAGCTATGTGCACTGATTGACTAATCACGCCGCGCTGCGAGAGTGAACTCACGCTGATTTTTGCTGAAAGTCCATTCAGTTCATGAAGAGGCATTGGCTTCGTTGCTCGATTCTCGTATAATCGGTCGCCTTTTGGGATAGCTTGTGTGCGGTTATTGTTGTGAGGCGCTCTGGCAGTTAGGGCGGGTTTCAGGCAGTACTTGTTGTTTTTCGTTAAAAGTTGTTTAAAATTTGCTCTACGAAGGGGAAAGGTTATGGTGGTGATCCGTTTAGCGCGAGCTGGCGCAAAAAAGCGTCCTTTTTATCACATTGTGGTGATGAACAAGTCAGTCGCTCGTGATGGTAAGTTTATTGAACGGCTGGGTTTCTATAACCCCGTGGCGCGTGGTCAAGCAGAGACATTGCGCTTGAACGTTGAACGCATTGATTATTGGCTTGCTCAAGGCGCGCAGCTGTCTGATACCGTTCGTTCATTGGTGAAGCAAGCGCGCCAGAACGCTGAAGCAGCTTAATCGATCTGATCTTGGTTTTTTATGTCTGCAAATGGTGTGGAAAATAATGCGGCAGATACCCCACGGATACCGTTGACGGTTGGGCGAATTGGTCAGCCTTTTGGCGTGAAGGGTTGGCTGCGTGTGATGTCGTATTGTGAGCCACCCGATAATATTTTGCATTACGATTCGTGGTGGTTGCGGAGCCCCGTATGTGGCAAGGCGCAAGCGGTATGGTCTCGCTGTCGTGTGAGGGAGATAAAACCGCATGGCAAAGGCTATGTGTGCCACTTCGAAGGTCTGACTGATCGAGAGAGTGCGCTGGCCTTACGCGGAGCAGAGATTGTCATCGAGCGTGATGAGCTTCCGGATCTGAGTGAGAACGATTTTTACTGGTATCAGTTGGTGGGCTTACCGGTCCGCACGATTGCTGGTGAATCGCTGGGCTCGATCGACTCATTGCTTGAGACGGGCGCGAACGATGTTGTGGTTGTAAAACCGACGCCAGAAAGTATTGATGAGCGTCGGCGCTTGATACCATATCGGTTTGGCGAAGTTGTGAAATCCATTTCATTGGAACCAGCCTGTATGGTTGTGGATTGGGATGTGGATTTCTAGGTGATTTGGAAGAGACGGGCTCTGTAGCATCATGGTATACACCTTTGGTGTGGTAACGATTTTTCCGGAAATGCTGTCAGCCGTGACGGAATATGGTGTGGTGGGCCGCGCGTTTCGTGATCAACGTTGTCGCTTGTGCTCTGTGAATCCGCGTGATTACACTCAGGATGCGCATCGGACTGTGGATGACCTGCCATATGGGGGTGGTCCGGGAATGGTGATGAAACCTGAACCGCTGATGGCGGCATTGAATGCCTTGAAGCAACAACCTGCATTGGTGCAAGCACCGGTGTTGTATTTGTCACCACAAGGACGACCTGTAGATCAACTTAGGGTGGATGAGTGGGCTTCGGCGTCTGGGCTGATTCTGTTGTCGGGTCGTTATGAAGGTATCGACGAACGCGTCATTGCCTTGGGGGTTGATGCGGAAGTGAGTGTTGGTGATTTTGTGGTGTCGGGTGGCGAGCTACCAGCGATGATGCTAATGGATGCGATTGCGCGTCGACTACCAGGTGTGTTGGGTGATGAGACCTCGTCGACTCAGGATTCTTTTGTGGCGGGGCGCTTGGACTGGCCACATTACACCAGACCGTTCCAATATGCGGGTCTGAGTGTGCCCGATGTGCTGCGCTCTGGTCATCATGAGCGTATTCAAGCGTGGCGTCATCGCCAAGCGTGTGAGCGAACAGTGGCTCGGCGACCCGATTTACTGGAGAGGTGGCCGCTGAGTACGAAAGAACAAGCTTTTCTGCAAGATGGATATCGTGACGGTAAATCGGATAACCCCTTGTTAAAAACCAAAGGTTGACAGCAATAGGTTGACAGCAATATTTATAGGAGAGTGTGATCATGTCAGGTGAAAATATTTTAGAAACCCTTGAAAAGGAGCAGTTGCGAGACGATCTGCCCGAGTTTGCGCCCGGCGATACCGTTGTTGTGCAAGTCAAGGTGCGTGAGGGAGCGCGCGAGCGGTTGCAAGCGTTTGAAGGTGTCGTCATCGCTAAGAAAAACCGAGGACTCAATTCGTCTTTTACGGTGCGTAAAATTTCGCACGGTGTGGGTGTTGAGCGGACTTTTCAGACGCACAGTCCTGTGATCGGTTCCGTATCGGTTAAGCGTCGTGGCGATGTGCGTCGAGCGAAATTGTATTATTTGCGTGGTAGAACGGGTAAATCAGCACGCATTAAAGAAAAATTGAAGTAGTGATCCTGAGTCAGTTAAGAAAAAACAAGTTAAGTAAAAAAGCCGGCGGGATGCTGGCTTTTTTTATGGGTTTAGTGTGTGTTCTACGAAGTGGGGCTCGATAAAGTGGGGCGTGATTCGAGGGGGGAGAGGTGCTGCTCAGCTGAAAGCGTTTTCGTGTGCATAAAAGAACAGAAAGCGTGGTAGTCAAAGTCGGTAACCGCTTCGGCTTGGCGTCCGTCAGTGAGCAAGCCGCCAATTGCTAATGCGCCGATCAAAATGGGAAACAAGGGATGACGGGTGCGGAGCGTATCGGGCGCGCGCAATGTGATGAATATATAATTGAGGTTGGTGTCTGTATCTCGCCAGGCAGAAAAATTAAACCGCTGCATACCCAGTTTTTCCGCGCGATGTAGGTACTCCGCCGCCAGTGCGGCGACCGGTGTTGCATCGCCGCGCAGTACTATTCCCAAAAAGTGTTGTACGGGTGCTGCAGAGTGATTTTGTTTCGAATCTGAGCCATCGAGTATGGCCCATTGTGCGCCAGTAGTTGAATGCATCTGCCAGTCAAGGTAGATGGGGGAGGGGGAAGCGGAGAGTTTTGCAATGGGTAGCAGTTGTCCCAGGTATTGGAGGTGAAAATGTTCTTCCGAATTACCGGCAAGCTGATTGCAAAAAAGGGTCATATTGTGTGGCAGGTCAAGCAGCAGATTGGCGCCATGCGTGCGGATGAAATGGGCGGTTTCCGCTTGGGTGTGGTGGGTGCGACTGCGCAGAATCAAAGAACAAGGACCGTACGGTCCGAGATTTTGGCTGAGTAGCAATCCGTGATAAAACCGTTCGATGAGAAAGGCTGTGGCGCGTTCGCGACAAAAGGGGCAGCCCGGTTGATGGTGGCGATGCAGCAGTATGCGACGGTTTGGTAAATGCCGCATGATTAGAAAACCATCAGCTAACGCGCGATCTGTGGTGTCAACAAGCGTTTCGGCAATCCATGCGCGTCCCTGTTGGACAATTTCTTGAGCGATCGAAGTGAACTCATATTTCATAGGCGCACAGGGTTGAGGGTTGATTAAGGTTTGTTGTTTAGGCTGAACGTTTCGTTTTTCACTGTTTCGCTTGCTGCTACCGCTCACTGAAGAAGGGCCTCAGATTTGACCATTGGCGCGGCAGGAACGTTCTTTTTATCTTTACCCAGTTTCTATCCGAGAATAGCATACTGGTTGCCGGGTTTGGGCTCGGAGCAAAATAAAACAATCCAGCAGTTAAGGCCAACACAGCCAGTGATGTCTTCCAATTTCGATAATCTGTGATTTTGAATGCACTGCCAAACGATCGTTTTAGCTCCACATTCATGAAATCTACGCTGAATATCTCATCCAGTAACAAGTGCAGGATGAAACCCAGCATTAAAAATAAGCCGCAAAGCCAAGCGAGTTTGGCGGTGTAATTGAGGAAGTGATAGCTCAAGTTGCAGGTGAGTACGGCAAAGAAGCAGGCGCTGAGTATCGAATGAAAAATGCCTCGATGCACCGTTAACTTTTCGGTAGTGGCCAGTGACCCTGGAGCATGATTCAGCGATAGTCCAATCGCTAGAAGCGTCAAGCCCCCAAACATCAGTTCCAACACTTTGGCGTTGTCGGAGTCAATGTCTGGTAACACGCCGCCAAAGCTTCCTGCAGTCCACAATGCCAGCGCTTCAGGTGGGGCGATGAGATTAGCGCCGAGAAGGGGTGTTGTGAGGATTCCGGTTCCCAGCGTGGCGAAAGCAAGGTGTTGTTTAAAATTAGCCATCAAGATTGTCCGTTGGTCTGTTGATTGGGGGGCAATAGATTAGTTTTCAGTTGGGTAAATAGTGTGAGCTGATCGCAGACGTATTCCGTTACCAAACTGTGAGCGTAGAGTTATTAAAAGTAAACAAAAACAAACGGTTGAATCATACCTGAGGTGAGTGAAGCCTGTCACGGTGTATCGTTCATTGCGTGCAAGGCGTGAGGGTGTTGGCTCTTGTTGGTGAGCCTACTGGTATACATACAGTAAACAAGTGTACCATTCTG
>JARRRL010000075.1:0-27185 GCA_037380725.1 Gammaproteobacteria bacterium
GAACATAACAGTAGCGCCCTCACTCAAGGCCACTTGAAGCAGAGCGAACCCAAGCAAAAGCTTGTTCCAGTGCCTCTTGAGCTAAGACTTCCCAAAGAAGATGATAACACTCGAATTAGACCTAACACCTTAATGAAACGAATATCCAGACAGCAAGTTGTTCCGGTTCCCCTGGAATACAGGCTGCATAATGAAGATGAGCATACCCGAATCAGTCATCATACTTTGACACAAAGAAGGCGCGATAGAGAACTTGTCTCAGTGCCTCTAGAACTAAGATGTCGCGATGAAGATGATAACACTCGAATTAAACATGGCACCTTATTACAACGAAAATTATATAAATCATGTGTTCCGGTTCCCCCGGAATTCAGGCGTGACAATGAAAATGATCATACCCGAATCAGCCGTAACGCGTTGAGACAACGAATGCGCCCTAGAAGATTTGTCCCTGTTCCCCCGGAATTCAGGCGTGATAATGAAGATGACTCTACCCAAATCAACTCTTATGCCCTGGTGGAACGAAAGCGCAGAAAATTAAAGTCAGCAGCGCTTTCATGCGAAAAGCCTCTTGCTTCTCATCAAACCGGGGAAACAAGCGTGTTAAACACTTTGCTTGACAGCAATAGTACTAGACAAAACAGTCCAATACTTGCCCGTTCACCATCAGGTTCGAATGCATTGCTTCTGCACGAATCAACATCGCAAGGTATAATGGAGGCTGATGAAACCCTCCCTCCCTTCGAGTCTGAGACCGCTTTTTCTCACTGGCTAGACGATNNNNAAAGCACGATCGATACTTGCTAAATTGGTACGCCTGGCTCAGGAGAATCTTGTTGAGTAAGTCTGCTGACCGCCTATCTCCGCGGGCAGCGGATATGAATGATTAAGATCACTTGAAGCTCTGAATTTTTCCAATATAAAGAAAGCTTAATGAGTTATGAACAATTTTATGAACCATCGAATTAACGCTTCAACCTTGAATCAAAGCTTGCATCAACCGATCGATGAAAATCAGGAAGACATTTCAAGCTTGTTTTCTGAGCTGCAACCGATCACCAACTTAAGTGAATATTCGGCTTGTCTTTATAGAGCCGAAACTTCGACCACCGATGATCTTAGGAGTCCCAGCAGCACTTCTGGCGAAGTACAGTTGAGCGGCGAACATAACAGTACTGCTCTCACTCAAGGCCATTTGAAGCAGAGTGAACCCAAGCAAAAGCTTCTTCCAGTGCCTCTAGCGCTTCGATGTGGCAATGAAGATGATAACACTCGAATCATGCCTTCTGTATTATCAAAACGAAAGTACCTCAGGAAACTTGTCTCAGTACCCCTGGAATACAGGCGTCGCAATGAAGATGAGCATACTCGAATCAACTCTAATGCTTTGTCACTACGAAAGCACGCCAGAAAACTTTTCCCAGTACCCCCGGAACACAGGCGTCGCAATGAAGATGAGCATACCCAAGTCAGCCCGAATGCTTTGTCATTACGAAAGCAGGCCAGGAAACTTGTCCCAGTACCCCTGGAACACAGGCTGCGCAATGAAGATGAGCATACCTTAATCAGTTGTAGAAGTTTGGCGAACCGAAAGCGCAAAAGGGAACTTGTCCCAGTACCCCCGGAACATAGACTTTGCAATGAAGGTGAGCATACCCTAATCAGCCGTAATGCCTTGGAAAAACGAAAACGCAAAAAGTTAAAGTTAGCAGCTCTTTCTGGCGAAAAGCCTCTTGATCCTCATCAAACCGAGGAAGCAAGCGCGGCAAACACTTTGACTGACAGCAATAGTAGTAGACAAAACAGCCCAATCCTTACCCGTTCACCATCAGGTTCGAATGCATCGCCCCTGCGCGAAACAACATCGCAAGGTACACTGGAGGCTGATGAAACCCTTCCTCCCTTCGAGTCTGAGACCGCTTTTTTTCACTGGCTAGACGATCTGAATGTGCAGCAAATCGCGATCGATTACAGTCAAAATTTTTACTGGTAAAATGCGACTCCTGTTGAGCAAGTCTGTTGATTTCCTATATCAACGGGCAATCAATATTGGTGGGTAAGATTACTTGATGCTCTAACTATTTACAACATATAGAGAATACTTAATAAATTATGAACAATTTTTTTAACCATCAAATTAACACTTCAATTTTGAATCAAGGCCTGTATCAAGCGGTCCATGAAAATCAGGCAAATATTATAAGCTCGTTTTCTGAGCTGCAACCGATCACCAATTTAAGTGAATATTCGGCTTGTCTTTATAGAGCCGAAACTTCGATTACCGCCGATCTCAGAATTCCCAGGAGTACTTCTGGCGAGGTACAGTGGAGTGGCGCACATAACAGCACTGCCCTCACTCAAGGCTACTTGGAGCAGAACAAACCTAAGCAAAAGCTTGTTCCGGTTCCCCCGGAATATAGGCGTCACAATGAAGATGAGCATACTCGAATCTGCCGAAATGTTTTGTTAAAACGAAAGCACGACAGGGAAATTATCCCAGTACCCCCGGAATATAGGCTTCCTCATGAAGATGAGCATACCCGAATCCGCCGAAATGTTTTGATAAAACGAAAGCGCGATAGGGTAATTGTCCCAGTCCCCCCGGAATACAGGCTTCCTCATGAAGATGAGCATACCCGAATCCGCCGAAATGTTTTGTTAAAACGAAAGCGCGACAGGGAGTCTGTCCCAGTCCCCCCGGAACACAGGTTTTACAACGAAGATGAGGATACCCGAATTAGCCCTAATGCTTTGTCACTACGAAAGTGCAATAGGAAACGTGTCCCAGTCCCCCCTGAATACCGGCTTCGCAAAGAAGATGAACATACCTTAATCAGCTATGGTGTTTTGGAAAACCGAAAGCGCCTAAAGAAACTTGTTCCAGTCCCCCCAGAACACAGACTTTACAATGAAGATGAACATACCCTAATTAGCTTTAATACCTTGCGTAAACGAAAGCAAAGAAAGTTAAAGTCAACAGCGTTTTCTGGCGAAAAGCCTCATGTTTCTCATCAGGCCGGGGAAACCAGTGCGGCGAACACTTCGACTGGCAATAATAGAGCTAGACAAAACAGCCCAATACTTACACGCTCACCATCAAGTTCGAATACATTGCCCCTGCACGAAACAACATCGCAAGGCACCAAGGAGACGGATGAAACCCTTCCTCCCTTCGAGTCTGAGACTGCTTTTTCTCACTGGCTAGATGATTTGAATGTGCAACAAAGTGCGATCGACTACATTCAAAATTGCCACTGGTAAAATGGGATTCATGTTGAGCAGAGATCAGAAAAAAATTGATTTTTTGTATGTGTTTTGTGGGTTATGGTGAAGGTGAGGAGGCTGGCAACGGGCAAGAAGGGATGAAGGGTGTCTCGATGCTTCAGCGATTCGTCAAAATGTGGCTGTCCCGTTGTTTCTCACCGTTGTTTCTCAACATGAAGAATGCTTAAAGAGCTATGAACAATTTTATGAACAATCGAATTACAGTTTCAAACTGGAATCAAGGCCTGCATCAAACGAGCAATGAAAATCAGGCAAACATTCCAAGCTCGTTTTCTGAGCTGCAGCCGATTTCCAACTTAACTGAATATTCGGCTTATCTTTATCATAGAGTCGAAACTTCGGCCACCGCTGATCTCAGAAATCCCAGCAGCACTTCTGGCGAAGTTCAGCTGAGCGGCGAACAGAACAGTACCGCCCTCGCTCAAGGCCACTTGGAGCCGAGCGAACCCAAACGAAAGCCTGTTTCGGTTCCCCCGGAATTCAGGTTTCCCCATGAAGATGAGCATACCCGAATCAGCCCTAATGCTTTGAGGAAACGAATACGCCTTAGGGAACGTATCCCAGTACCCCCGGAATACAGGCTTCCTCATGAAGATGAGCATACTCGAATCAGTCCTAATGCTTTGGCAATACGAAAGCACAACAGGGAACTTGTCCCGGTACCTCCGGAATACTGGCTTCCTCATGAAGATGAGAATACCCGAATCAGGCCTAAAGCTTTGGCAATACGAAAGAGCTGTAGGGACCGTGTCCCAGTACCCCCAGAATACAGACTTCCTCATGAAGATGAGCATACCCGAATCAGCCCTTCTTCTTTGTCAAAACGAAAGCACGCCAGGGATCGTGTCCCAGTACCCCCAGAATACAGGCTTCCTCATGAAGATGAGCATACTCAAATCAGGCCTGCTACCTTGAAACAACGAATACACAGGAAATTAAAGTCAGCAGCGATTTTTGGCGAAAAGCCTCATGCTTCTCATCAAGCCGGGGAAACCAGCGCAGCTAACACTTTGGCTGACAGAAATACTTTGGCTGACCGAAATAGCGCTAGACAAAACAGCCCAATCCTTACCCGTTCATCATCAGGTTCGAAAGCATCGGCCCTGCACGAAACATCACCTCACGAAACATCACCGCAAGGCACAATAGAGACATATGAATCCCTTCTTCCATTCGGGTCTGAGACCGCTTTTTCCCACTGGCTAGACGATATGGATGTGCAACAAAGTGCGATCGACTACATGCTAAATTGCCACTGGCAAAATGGGATCCCATGAATTGCTATAGATGAGGTGTCATGTTTCAGCAAAGGCAAGGTGCAGAAAAAGCATGAATTCAGTAGAGGCTTTTAAATAGGTCGAACAGGAGGAGCTGGACTCTAAAATATTGGGTGCAATATAAGCATTGTTTGATGTCAATTTTAGACGTTCTAAAATGATGCGCTTATCTCAATGGGCAGCGGATATTGATGGATAAAATCACTTGATGCTTTGAATCCTTACAACAGAAAGAATGCTTAAAGAGCTATGAACAATTTTATGAACAATCGAATTAACGCTTCAAACTGGACTCAAGGCCTGCATCAAGCGACCCATGAAAGCCAGGCAAACATGCCAAACTCATTTTCTGAGCTGCACCCGATCTCCAACTTAACTGAATATTTGGCTTTTCCTTACCATAGAGTCGGCACTTCGGCCACCGCCGATCTCAGAAATCCCAGCAGCACTTCTGGTGAAGTTCAGCTGAGCGGCGAACATAACAATACCGCCCTCACTCAAGGCTACTTGGAGCCGAAGGAACCCAAACAAAAATTTGTTCCAGTGCCTCCGGAATTCAGGATTAATAATGAAAATGAGCATACCCGAATCAGCCTTAATGCTTTGAGACAACGAAAACACAGCAAGGAACTTGTCCCAGTACCCCCGAAATACAGGCTTGACAATGAAAATGAACATACCCGAATCAGCCCTAATGTTTTGAGCAAACGAAAGCGCAGCAGGGAATTTGTCCCAGTACCTCCGGAATACAGGCGTGACAATGAAAATGAACATACCCGAATCAGCCTTGATGCCTTGTACAAACGAAAGTGCCATAGGGGATTTGTCCCAGTACCCCCGGAATACAGGCGTGACAATGAAAATGAACATAGCCAGATCAGGACGATGTGAATACGCAACAAAGTGCGATCGACTACATGCTAAATTGCTACTGGCAAAATGGGATCCCATGATTGATGGTGCTAGAAAGTGATATTCCCTGTAAATTTTTCAAATTGACACTAAAATGATACGCCTGGCACAGGAGGATCTCTTCGAGCAAGCCTGCTACTGTCTATCACAGCGCTTATCTCAGCGCTTATCTCAGCGGGCAGCTGATATAGGTGGATAAAAGATCATCTGATGCTCTAAATATTTACAACAGAAAGAATACTTAAAGAGCTATGGACAATCGAATTAACCCTTCAAACTGGACTCAAGGCTTGCATCAAGCGGCCCATGAAAATCAGGCAAACATTCCAAACTCGTTTTCTGAGCTGCACCCGATCTCCAACTTAACTGAATATTTGGTTTATCCTTATCATAGAGTCGAAATTTCGGCCACCGCCGATCTAAGAGGTCCCAGCAGCACTTCTATCGAAGTTCAGCTGAGCGGCGAACAGAACAATACCGCCCTCACTCAAGGCCACTTGGAGCCGAGCAAAATCAAACAAAAGCTTGTTCCAGTGCCTCCGGAATTCAGGCATAACAATGAAAATGAGTTTACCCTAATCAGCCCTAAAGCTTTGGTACTTCGAAAGAGGCGTAGGGAACGTATCCCAGTACCTCCGGAATTCAGGCATAACAATGAAAATGAACATACCCAAATCAGCCCAAATGCTTTGACACTACGAAAGCGCAACAGGGGATTTGTCCCAGTACCTCCGGAATTCAGGTATGACAATGAAGATGAACATACCAAAATTAGGCCTGATACCTTGTACCAACGAAAGCGCAGAAAATTAAAGTCAGCAGCGATTTCTGGCGAAAAGCCGCATGCTCCTCCTCAAGCCGGGGAAACCAGCGCGGCTAACACTTTGGCTGACAGTAACACTTTGGCTGACCGAAATAGCGCTAGACAAAACAGCCCAATTCTTACCCGTTCATCATCAGGTTCGAATGCATCGGCCCTGCACGAAACAACACCACAAGGTACAATGGAGATTTATGAATCCCTTTCTCCACTCGGGCCTGAGACCGTTTTTTCTCACTGGCTAGACGATGTGGATGCGTAGCCAACCACATGATCAAAAAATTTCATCTAGCGTGGTATCCGTCTCGTTGTGGCGCGCGGTGTCGTGTGTTGGCCACGGGTTGTTGCTGGGTGCATTTTCTGTTCGGAACACTTCAAATATGGCATTACTTTGACCGGGGCGTGCGCGTTTGCCCGTTTCTGGATCGATGAGGACTGTGATGAGTCCGGGGGGAGCTTCGGGGCGTCGTTCGGGTTTGTTCGCCAGGGCTGTGCGCATGAAGTCAATCCAGATGGGAAGGGCTGCCGTACCACCGTACTCGTTGGCTCCCAACGTTTTCGGTTCATCAAAACCCACCCATACGGTGGTCACCAGATCTCGATGAAAGCCGCTGAACCACGCGTCTTTTTGATCGTTGGTGGTGCCGGTTTTGCCTGCGAGATCTTTTCGACCCAGTACTTTTGCCCGGCGTCCGGTGCCGTATTCAATGACGTCCCCCAGCATGCTGCGGATGATGTACCAGAGCTGTTCATCCAAGACGCGTGGTGCCGGTAATAGAGCGGGAGGCTCGGATAGCTGTGCAGTGGTGCCGCCGTTTTCATCGGTGCGGTGTTCACCGGGCTTAAGTGGTTCTACCGAAGCGGTACGGGTTTTCGCCGCGCAGTCAGGGCAGACAGTCAGCGCCTGCGTGCGGAAGATCACCTTGTTTCCAGCGTCTCGTATTTCGTTGATTAAGTACGGCTCGATGCGGTATCCGCCGTTGGCTAATACCGCGTAATGTGCGGCAACATCGCGTGGCAGGAGTGCAGCACTTCCCAGCGCGAGGGACAGATTGCGTGGTAATTTCTCTCTATCAAACCCAAAGCGCACCAGTGAATCGATGGCGGCTTCAACACCAATTTCCCGCAGTAGACGAATCGACACGAGATTGCGCGATTGGTATAAAGCTTGACGCAAACGGGTTGGACCGTTAAATCGCCCTCCTGAATTCTCAGGACGCCACACACTTTCTAAGTGTTTATCTTTAAAAACAAGCGGAGCATCATTGATCAAGGATGCGGCGGTGAAGCCTTGTTCCAGTGCGGCGGCGTAGACAAAAGGTTTGATGTTTGAACCAACTTGTCGAGACGCTTGCACAGCACGATTAAATTTACTGAGGCGGAAGTCCAAGCCCCCCACCAAGGCGAGCAGTTTGCCGGTATTGGGGTCCAGCGAGACCAAGGCCGCTTGTACGCGCGGAACCTGCGCCAGTCGAACCAGCGTGGCTTCGATCGGTGGGTTCGTGCTGACGGGGTCCGATACGGTCACTGTAGGCAGTGTCTGTGTAGGGTTTGTCTGTGTGGGGTTTGTTTGTGTAGGAGCTGTCTGTGTAGCGGCTGTCTGTGAAGGGGTTGTACGTGTGACGCGTATGATGTCACCCACATGAAGTACATCGGAAGGGGTTTGTATTTTTGGGCCCAGGCTATTAACGCTCAGATGGCGTCGTGCCCATGCCATGTTTTCGATGGGAATTTGAACGTACTCGCCCGTATTGAGCATGGCGAGGGCGTACTGTGCTTGCGTGTCGATGACCACCGCCGGTAATAAGGGGCCAATGGCGTAAAACTCATCAAGGGCTTTAATCGCGAATGCAGGACGCTTTTCGGGTGGCTGTTGGGCGAGTTGTGTCAATTGGGCTGCGCTCAGATGACTTTCGGCACCTCGAAAACCATGGCGTTGATCGTAGGCCATGAGACCCTGTACGACTGCCTCTTGAGCTGCACGTTGTAAGCGGCTGTCAATCGTTGTGGTCACACTAAAGCCATCTTCGTAGATGTTGCTGCCGTACGTGTCGAGTAACTCCTGGCGTGCCATTTCAGCGATATACGGTTCATCAATCCCTTGTTGTTGGCCGTGGAGTGTGGCGCTAATCGGCGCTGCGGTGGCGGTTTCGAACTGATCGTTATCAATGAAATCGAGGATCTGCATGCGTCCCAAAATCCAGTCGCGTCGTAATTTGGCGCGCTCGGGGTTGGAAATGGGGTTAAAGCGTGAAGGCGCTTTGGGTAAACCGGCTATCATGGCCAATTCGGCAAGCGTGAGTTCCGAAAGGGGGCGCCCGTAGTAAACTTGGGCCGCAGCGCCAATGCCGTAGGAACGATGACCGAGGTAAATTTTGTTGACGTAAAGCGCCAAAATTTCCTCTTTGGTGAGGATACGTTCAATTTGTAAGGCCAGTAGAATTTCATTGAATTTCCGCATAAAGGTTTGTTTGCGGGTTAAGAAAAAATTTCGGGCGACTTGCATGGTGATGGTGCTGCCCCCGGATCGTTTTCGTCCGGTGCTGATCAGTTCCACGACCGCTCGGGTTAGGCCTTTTGGATCAACGCCTGGGTGATCGTAGAAACGCGTGTCTTCGGCGGCCAGTAGGGCTTTGATAAAGAGTGGCGGAATTTGTTCAAACTGTACGGGTTGACGGCGTTTCTCGCCAAATTCGGCCATCAGTAAACCATCTGATGAATAAATGCGCAGCGGTGTTTGCAATTTGATATCGCGTAAGGTTTCTACATCCGGTAGTTGCGGACTGAGGTAGAGTACGACTCCGCAAGTGATCATCACCCCAAGGAATCCCCCCATGATGGTCAGCAGGGCACCTAGTGTGAGAATTTTTTGCCATTTTTTCATGAACAGAAGCACCTTAATCACTAATCACTGATGTGAAGTCAGCCACCTGTCTGAAGTGGTGATCACGGTCTTGCTATACTGTATTTGTATTAACGTTCTTGTGATGTGTCGTAGCCGTTGTGTTCCAACCGCTACTTCATTCCAGCTCAGTCTAAACAACTCAAACTAAATATGGGCTCGACATGTTTCAGTTTAATCGCTTGACTGATGAGATGCCGTTGTGGTTCGGCATTATACGACATCCGTGAGGTGCGGGCGTGGCGATTTGCGCCTTTCGTGATGAGTGTGTGATGAGCGTGAATGCGTGGTGGGCGTGTTGTGGAGCGTGCGCCCGGCGACGCCAAGGGTATGACGGTGCTTGCGGGTAAAGCGCCAATGTGCTGAAGCGCCAAAATGACGTCGAGGTAAAATGAGTGTTTCTTTTTAAAGTGTTGAGAATTCACACATGTTGTTACAGGACTTTACGACAGGGTTCTGATAAGGCTCTCTATACTTCTTTAAAGATTATTGGTGTTCGCGTGTCTGATTCGCATGGGAAACTCGAAATCTTTGATTACACTTAAAACGTGAAGTCGAGGTTCGGATTCAGGTGCAACGTTTGCTTTCTTCTATTTTCAAAAGGTAGGGCTGTTTCGTGCTGGGATTTTTGTCTGGTAAGGCGCAACAGGTGAAGTTGGGTGTTGATATCAGTTCAACATCAGTCAAGGTGCTTGAGCTGAGCCAGTCGGGTGGGCGGTATAAGGTTGAGGCTTACGGGGTTGAACCGTTACCCCAAAACGCGGTTGTGGAAAAAAATATTGCCGATGTGGAAGGCGTGGGCGAAGCCATCCGGCGTGCGGTAGATCGCATGGGTACGGGACTCAAGAACGCGTGTGTTGCGGTATCGGGTTCGTCTGTTATTACGAAAATCATCGAAATGGATGGCGCACTTTCTGATGATGAAATGGAAAGTCAAATTCGTGTTGAAGCCGATCAGTATATTCCGTACCCGCTCGATGAGGTCAGTATCGATTTTGAGATACAAGGTATTTCGGTCGCGGATCCCAGTCGGGTCGATGTGCTGTTGGCGGCGTGTCGAACGGAAACCGTAGATCTGCGGGTGGATGCCCTCGATTTGGCGGGTTTGGTCGCAAAGGTGGTGGATGTAGAAGCGTATGCCTTGGAGCGTTCATATGGACTGTTGGCTGAAGAATCGACAGAAGACGTGGGGGCGACCGTGGCGATCGTGGATATTGGCGCTACCATGACGGTGTTGAGTGTTCTGCATGATGGGAAATCTATTTATACGCGTGAGCAACTCTTTGGTGGCATGCAATTGACTGAAGAGATACAGCGCCGATATGGTTTGTCTCATGAGGAAGCAGGTATTGCGAAAAAACAAGGTGGATTGCCAGAAGATTATGAGTCTGAGGTGTTAACACCATTTAAAGAAGCCGTGGTGCAGCAAGTGTCGCGCTCATTGCAATTCTTCTTTTCGTCCAGTCAGTACAGTAAAGTGGATCGCATCGTGCTGGCGGGTGGTACGGCAGCGGTGTTTGGATTGGATCGTTTGATTCAGGAGAAGCTGGATACGCCTTGTTTGGTTGCGAATCCGTTTGCCAATATGGCCGTGTCGAACAAGGTCAATGCGAAGAAGCTGGCGATGGATGCGCCGTCGTTTATGATCGCCTGCGGTTTGGCGTTAAGGAGTTTTGACTGATGGCCAATATAAACCTCCTCCCCTGGCGGGAAGAACGACGGATGGAGGCGAAACGCAACTTCTTTGCGATTTTGATCGTTTGCGCGATTATGGGTGCGGGCTCTGTGTATTTGGCTGAGCTGAATACGGAGCGTCAAATCGAAAATCAGCGCGCACGGAATCAATTTGTTGAACAGGAAATTGCTAAACTGGACGAAGAGATCAAAGAAATTGAAGAGTTGGAGAAAGAGCGTAATCGATTACGTGAACGGATGGATTTGATTCAAAATTTGCAGGGTACGCGTTCGGTGATCGTACACCATTTTGATCAAACCGTGCGCTCAGTCCCCGATGGCGTCTATTTCACGCGATTGGAAAAAAAGGGAGCGCGTTTCAACATTGAAGGGATAGCCGATGCCAACAGTCGTGTTTCCAGTTTAATGCGTAACTTTGATATTTCGCCGTGGTTTAAGCAGCCGGTATTGACGCGGGTCACCAATGTGGAAGAGGGTGACGCGGATTCAGCAGCGAAGTTTGTTTTGAGTGTGATGGAAGAAACACCCAATCAAGTGTCCGGTTCTGATTGAGGAGGGGTGATGGATGAGTTTGGAACAAGCGCTCAAAAGTATAAATAATCTGGATCCTGATAATATTGGTTCCTGGCCAATTGTTGTACGGCTTGTCATGTGGTTGGGCATCAGTGTTGTGGCTGGGTTTTTGATTTATCAGATGATGCTGGCTAAATCGTTGGATGAGTTAAACGGGCATCAGAAGAAAGAAACGGAATTGGTGGATGTGTTCGAACAGCGGGCGTTTAAGGCCGCCAATCTGGGTTTGCTGAAAAAGCAGATGGTTGAAATGAAAGAATCCTTTGAGGCCTTAGCGAAACAATTGCCGGATGATACGGAAGTGCCGGGATTGCTGGAGGAGTTGTCGCAGTTAGGCATCGACAGTGGCTTGGAGTTCGACTCAATCGGTTTGGGAAATGAGAAAGAAGAAGAGTTTTATTATGAATTGCCCATTCAAATCTCAGTAACAGGGACTTTTCATGCTTTGGGCGCATTCGTCAGTGGTATTTCCTCGTTACCGCGAATCGTAACCTTGCACGACTTTACGATTACGCCGATCAAGAGTGAAGCGGGGGGCAGTAGCGGTTTGTTGACGATGTCAATTACGGCCAAAACCTATCGCTACAATGAGGAGGAAGTCTAGCGTGAGCGGGTGTATACGCGGAAAAACCCTTGGGGTGATTTGGGTGATTGGCATTGTGATGATGTTGACGGGCTGTTTCGGTGATCGGAGTATGAATGATTTGAAAGCGCAGCTTGATGACATTCGTCGTAAACCACCCGGGCGGATCGATCCGCCGCCGAAATTTAAAACGTATGAAAATTTCATCTACAGCGCCACATTATTGCGCAGTCCCTTTCAACCGCCCGTGGTGGAAGAAGAAGTGCGACCGGCGCCTCAAACGGGGCGTAAAGTGCAGCCCGATCCGTATCGACAAAAAGAAGTACTGGAAGATTTCAGTTTGGAAGCGTTGAGCATGGTGGGTACGATTCAACGTGAAGGCGATGGTTTGTATGCCCTCGTGAAAGACAATAAACTGGTCATTCACCGCGTGTTGCCTGGCAATTACATGGGCCGGAATCATGGAAAAATCTTACACGTTTCCCCAGGTAAGATCGATTTGGTTGAATTGGTCCCGGATGGCCAGGGTGGGTGGGTAGAACGACCCCGGACGATGACGTTAAAAAGTGAGTGAGCGCAGCCGCAATGATAACAAAGTAGCAATGATTCTAGGCACGGATAACCTGTTCGACTCGTTCGACAAACAGTGACTCAAGTACAGTAAAAGCAGCAGCATCGGAGTGACGTAATGATCATGCACGCATTGGCAACAAGTGTACCTTTTAAGCGCACCAAGGCGGTCGGTTGGGGCATTGTGCTCTGGTTGATTTCCACGGTAGCCACTGCTGCTACGGGGTTGACTGATTTGCAGTTCGCCTCCTTGCCCGGTGGACAAGTTGAAATTACCCTGGCGTTTGATGGGCAGGCACCGGAAACAAAAGGCTACACCATTGAGACCCCAGCACGGATTGTGCTCGATTTGTTTGATGTCGAAAGCAAATTGGAAAACAAATACCATAATTTGGGTGTGGGAAACGCACGCAGCGTCACGGTGATGCAAACCAAGGATCGGGCGCGGTTAATTATTAATTTGACTGAGCTGGTCAGTTACACCGAAGACAAAGAAAACAACAAACTGGTCTTAACGGTGGGGCGTTCGCAGCAGGAACAGATTTTATCTCAAAATGCGCAGGACACGGGCGCCACCTTCGAGGGGATGGAAGCGGCGGAGGCTGCAGCGGAAGGCAGCGTAGTGCAAGGTATTGATTTCCGTAGAGGCACAGACGGGGATGGTCAATTGATCGTGCAACTTTCTGATCCCAATGTATCGGTCGATATGCGCGAACAAGGCGGTAAAATCGTCGTGGAGTTTGTGGGTGTTGGGCTGCCGGAATCGTTGCGCCGACGCTTGGACGTGGTGGATTTCGCAACACCGGTACAAACCATCGACGCCATGGTGGAAGAAGGGAATGCGGTGATGTACATCAATCCCACCGGTCACTATGAGTATTTGGCGTACCAAGCCGACGAGAGCTTTACCATTTCTGTAAAACCGGTTACCGAGCAAGAATTGGAGCAGCGTAATCGCGATAATTTCCTTTTCACGGGTGAGAAGCTGTCGCTCAATTTCCAAGATATTGAGGTGCGTTCCGTACTGCAATTGATTGCGGATTTCACGGGCTTAAATCTGGTGGCCAGTGATACCGTCTCGGGTCGCATTACCTTGCGTTTGAAAAACGTGCCTTGGGATCAAGCCTTAGATTTAATTCTGAAAACCAAAGGATTGGATAAGCGTAAAGTGGGTAATGTGATGTTGGTGGCACCCGCCGATGAAATCGCAGCGCGTGAGCGTTTGGAGTTAGAAACGTCGCGTCAAGTTGAGGAATTGGCCCCCGTTCGTACGGAGTTCATTCAAGTAAATTACGCGAAAGCTTCTGAAATTGCGACGTTAATTGGTGGTGCGGATGGAGCGGGCATGTTGTCATCACGTGGCAGTGTTACGGTGGATGAGCGCACCAATACGATTTTGATTCAGGATACCTCAGCGAAAATTGAAGAAGTGCGTCGTGTGCTGAATCGTTTGGACGTGCCAGTGAAACAAGTGCTGATTGAAGCGCGTGTGGTGGTGGCCAATACGGATTTTGATAAAGAACTGGGTGTGCGTTGGGGGGGCTTTGGCTACAACGTAGACGGTACGGATAGCAATGGTAGTGCGACCGTAAATCGCCTTTATGGTGGCACGTCCAACACCATTTGGGATCAGGCTGATGCGTTGGATGGCGATCCTTTGGAGATTACGCGTCCGGACGACTTGGTGGTAGACTTGGGTGTGAACTACGCCACAGATTACGCCGGACGGTCGAATTATCATGGAATTACAAGTTAACCAGGATACAGTTGGTCAAATATTCAACAATGTGCCCAGTATTGATACCAACAGCATCGAAACCAGTGTTTTGGTGAACGATGGTGAAACGGTGGTTCTGGGTGGTGTTTTCCGTACGGAATCGATCAACAGTATCGTGAAAACACCGTTCTTCGGTGACTTGCCGGTGATCGGACGTTTATTTAAGAAAACGGTGAACAGTGAACAGAAGCAAGAGTTGTTGGTGTTCATCACGCCAAAAATTGTTAAGGGTGCACTGGCTCAGCATTAACGCTGCGATCGGTGCTTTAGCCGATACACACAGTGAACTGTAACGTGACACAGCAGCGCATTTTTCTGGTTGGGCCCATGGCCGTTGGTAAAAGCACCATCGGTCGGGCCCTTGCTCAGTATTTACACTATGAGTTTGTGGATTCCGATCACGAAATTGAAGCCCGTACCGGTGCGGATATCAGTTGGATCTTCGATGTGGAAGGTGAAGCGGGCTTTCGAAAGCGCGAAGAAGCCGTTATCGATGAGTATTCCCAGCGAGACGGTGTTGTCTTAGCCACCGGTGGAGGCGCGGTGATCAACGCACTCAATCGCGAGCGTCTGAAAAATCGTGGTTTTGTGATCTACCTGACGGCGCCAGTCGAAGCCCTGGTTGAACGGACGGTGTATGATAAAAAGCGTCCGATTCTTCAACAATCCAGCGATCGCGGCGATATCTTTCGTCGCATATTGAGTGAGCGTGGTCCCCTGTATGAGTCGGTCGCGGATCACACGCTTAATACGTCCAATCTCTCCCAACGACAAATCATTCGACGTCTAGCGGAAGTGTTCTGTCAAGCTTGAGCGTTCCTCATCTCAGCGTGCGTTGATTCGTGGACAGGTTTTTATTTTTAATTTGATTTTTAATTTAATTTTTATTATGGAGGCGATAAAACAGAGCGTATGGAGAAAGTCCGTATGGAAAGCGTCCGCGTGGCGCTGGCTGAGCGCAGTTATGACATCGTGATTGGTGAATCGTTGTTGTCGCGTGGCTCGTTATTAGCCAAAAATATGACTGGAGATCGTGCCGTATTAATCACCAATGACACGGTGGCGCAGTGGTATGCGCAACCCGTTCAAACGGCGCTTGAGACGCAGGGTATTGCTGTCGACCTGGTCGTGCTGCCAGACGGTGAAGCGCATAAAACACTCGATACCGTCAGTGGAATATGGGACGCCTTATTGCAAAAACAATACGGTCGAGATGTGACATTGATTGCGCTGGGTGGTGGGGTCGTGGGCGATATGGTGGGATTGGCGGCAGCGCTGTATCAACGTGGGGTGAAGTTTATACAAATACCGACTACTTTGTTGGCGCAGGTGGATTCCTCGGTGGGGGGGAAAACGGGAGTTAATCACCCCTTGGGTAAAAATATGATTGGTGCGTTTTATCAACCACAAGGGGTCATTATTGATACCGCAGTGCTGCAGACCTTGCCGCAGCGTGAAATCAGCGCCGGTTTGGCGGAAGTGGTGAAATATGGTTTGATTTGGGACGCGGCCTTTTTTAGTGAATTGGAAACCCGCTTAACACGGGTGGATGCGCTTGAGCCAGAGCTGGTGGCGTGGATGATACGGCGTGCTTGTGAAATTAAAGCCGAAGTGGAAGAAATGCAGGCCAAGTACGGCAAAGTGCCCGGTTTGGCCGCCGTACTAGTCGGCGCTCGTAAAGACTCGCAAACGTACGTTCGCATGAAAAAGAAAGCCTGTCGACGGCTCATTGAGCGATTGCAGTTGCCGACGCGCTATCCGTGTTCGGTGACACCCGATAAACTGTTCGCGGCAATGCGATTGGACAAAAAAGTGTTGCGCGGTCAACTACGCTTCATTCTGCTTAAAGCGATTGGTAAAGCGGTGATCAGTACGCAGGCAAGCGATGAGCACGTTTTGTCCGTCTTGTCTCAATTTAAATCAGAGCAGTAATGCTTGGGTCATGACTCAGCCCTTGTTGGCTGAGTCCTTGTTGACCCAGCTGAGAGGTAGCTGTTCTGGACCCAGTCGAGATGTTTTGGACCTAGGCCTTTTAAGGCTTTGATCCGCGCTTGGGTGACGCCACGCGGATGCTCATCGACGAGTAATGGTGAAAAGCCAATGGAACTGAATGGCCAAAGGAATGTACAGGGCAGTGCTGGCGAAGGCGTTGCGGGTGAGCAAAGCGATGGAGTGGCTAATCTGCGTGAGCCACTACCATTTTTTTCGAGCGTTTCACGCCTAGATGTGCTGCAGGGAGTGACGGTCAACTTGATGGATCGAGGCGTTGGCTTAGCGGTATTGCTGGGAACAGTCGGCGTTGGTAAGACACGGATTTTTCAGTATTTATACGATCATCTGCGCGGCGCTTATTTATTGGAAAATGGTGCTGTATCGCGGCAGCCTGAATGTCACAGTAATGGTTTGTTTATCTGCTTACGCCCCGTTACCCTGAAAATCAGTGATTTGATTGAGGTCCAGTCGATCGCCGATATGGCGCGTTTGATTGATCGTGCTCTGGAATCCTCTTGTGAGCTGGAGGCCACGTCCGCCACCTGTGATGCGATGGACTTATCGCCGGACGCCGTATGTCACTGGGTCGTGCTGATGGTGGATGATGCGGATCAGTTGCCCGAAGCGGCGCTGGAGGCATTGATTGATCACGCCTTGATGGTTCGCCCGCAAGCCTGTTTAACGGTGATCGGGGGGGAGGAAGCTTTGTTGGATGTGGCACGTGAACGTCTGACGTGTTTGTCTCCCTTGCGGCGCGGTTTGCGAGTGATGACCTTGCCGCCGTTTAGTATATCGGAGTCAACGGCTTTTTTACGCCATGCGATTGAGCATTGGCGATTGAAGGATGTGGACTTTTCGGAGGGCGCCTTGGGGAATTTGCACCGAATGGCATCGGGCATTCCTGATCGCCTACAAGATGCGCTGTTGCGGTGTACAACGGCGCCAGCTGGTGTGGGTTCCGAATCGCGGGTTGAGGGTGGGTTTCGGTATCGGGTGGCGGTGATGCTGCTAGCGATCGGTGTTTTATTTTCTATATTGTTATTGTTCAGCGGCGTGGATGCGGCGGCATTTGGACAGGCGCAAAGCGAGCAACCCGTCGACGCTGTTCGGCATGTGCATGTAGAAGACTACGATTATCCTCAATCGGTGAAACGCGTACTGGATTGGCCTGAGTCAGGCTATGTGGTGCAATTGGACGCCGATCACGATAAATTAAATTTAATGGCGCGTGCGCGTCAGACGCATGTATTATTTGAGCGCGTATTAGCAAGCGCAACCCCCCTGCTAACCGTAAATGAACCCACTGAAATTGTGATTCTTCCTACGAGTCATCTCGGACAGGCTTGGTGGGTTATGATCGTGGGGCCATACGATACGGCACGATTGGCTGAAGAAA
This sequence comes from Gammaproteobacteria bacterium, assembly GCA_037380725.1. Taxonomy (GTDB): domain Bacteria; phylum Pseudomonadota; class Gammaproteobacteria; order Pseudomonadales; family JANQJO01; genus JARRRL01. The sequence continues at coordinate 17,783 of JARRRL010000075.1, forward strand.
CCATTGTTGTGGTAGCGCAGAACGTGGCGGAACAAGAGGGGAACTTGGAGAAGGGTTGGATTCGAAGTGTGCGTGATGTACAGCAAGCGGTACTGCGGACGCATCGACAGGCCTTGCTTTCAGAATTTACACATTGATCAAATGTTAAGACATTTGAGTTGGTTTACACGTCATAAACGGGTTATGCACCATTTTAAAACATTTATTATCGATTGTATTGTAGATGTGTTCAAAACGGTGCATTGAAATCGCTAATATCTTATAAGAGCTTATCAGAGTTATTCAAAAACTCACCCTTCAAACGGTTCACATTGTCGTTTGACATCGTCCCGTGTAAACTCATGACGTTTGCCTGATGCGGTTTGTGTTGGGCGTGGCTTTTTATCTGGCTTGCCCTGTTTACCTTGCATTTGGCTTGTGATGATTCCGATGAGCGTGGTCTGGGTTGTTGCGTGCGCGGGTGCGAGATTGTTGTGTACACAGAAATGTGGTGCGCACAGAAATGTGATGCGCACAGAAATGTGGTGTGCGTAAAATTGTTGTGCGCGTGAAAATGTTGTGTGTAAATGGCGTGCGTGAAAAGCGTATTGGTTTAATTGTGATTGTGGAAAATAAGGTTGTGACGTTATGCAGCACACTTCGGTGAAGCAGCAGGGTTTGTATCGCCCTGGTGAATTCAAGGACAATTGTGGATTTGGATTAATTGCTCATATGCACGGTGAGCCCAGTCATGGTTTAGTGCAAAAAGCGATTGAATCCTTAACGTGTATGACACACCGAGGTGGTATCGCTGCGGATGGGCGCACGGGAGATGGGTGTGGTTTATTATTACAAATGCCAAAGGAGTTTTTTCGCCAAATTATAGCGCAGGAGTTTGGTGAGCAGCTCCACCGCGCTTTCGGTGTGGGCATGTTGTTTTTACCCACTGACGCGTCGGCCTGTGAGTCGGCTAAAGCGGAGGTGGATCAAAAGTTGGTGGCCGAAGGATTGCGGGTGATTGGGTGGCGTGTGGTGCCGACGCACGCGGCGGTGTGCGGTGACATTGCGCGCGCTCAATTGCCGAGTATTCAGCAGGTATTTGTGGTGGGTCACGATACCGATGATGATTTGGCTTTAAACCGTAAATTGTATATGGCGCGTCGTCGTGTGGAATTGTCCCTGAGTGCGGTTCCCGATTTTTATGTGGTGTCTTTATCGGCTTCAGTGATCGGCTATAAAGGCTTGGTTATGCCGGCTGATTTGGCGGTTTTTTATAAAGATTTGGCCGCCCCAGAGCTGGAAACAGCCATTTGTGTTTTTCACCAACGTTTTTCGACGAACACTTTACCGCGCTGGCCCTTGGCGCAACCGTTTCGGTTTCTGGCTCATAATGGCGAAATTAATACGATCATGGGAAATCGAAATTGGTCCGTGGCGCGAACGAGTAAATTGCGCACGCCTTATTTGCCAGAATTAAAAAGCGTGGTGCCGTTGGTGAATCGTGACGGCTCGGATTCATCGGCCTTGGATAACATGCTGGAAGTCATGTTATTGGGTGGCGTTGATTTGTTTCGTGCGGTGCGCATGCTGATTCCGCCAGCCTGGCAGAACGTCGATACCATGGATCCGAAGCTGCGCGCTTTTTATAATTACAATTCCATGCACGTGGAGCCTTGGGATGGTCCGGCGGGGATCGTGTTGTCCGATGGCCGTTATGCGGTGTGTTTGTTGGATCGCAATGGCCTGCGACCCGCGCGTTACGTCATCACCAATGATAATTTGATTACCTTGGCTTCGGAGGTGGGCACGCATGGCTACACACCGGAATCGGTGGTGGCGAAGGGGCGTGTGGGACCGGGTCAAATTTTGGCGGTGGATACGCACACCGGCGAGTTGTTGCACGCGCGCGATATTGATGATCGCTTGAAGGTGCGTCAACCGTATGGGCGTTGGTTGAAAACCAATGCCAAACGATTGAAATCGCGGTTTACGTATAAAAATGTTTCCGTGGCGCTTGATGATGCGCAACTTCTAATGTGGCAGAAACTGTTCCAGGTGACGCGAGAAGAGCGTGATTACGTCATACGTCCGATGGCGGAAAATGGGCAAGAGGCCGTGGGCTCAATGGGCGATGATACGCCCATGGCTGTGCTCTCGCATCGAGTTCGTCCATTTACGGATTATTTTCGTCAGCAGTTTGCCCAGGTGACAAATCCGCCTATTGACCCGTTGCGTGAAACGGTGGTGATGTCCTTGGAGACGTGCATCGGCCCTGAGCGTAATCTTTTTGAAGAAACACCGGAGCACGCGAATCGAATTATTTTGCGTTCACCGATTTTGTCGAACAGTAAATTTCAGCAATTAATGGCGTTTTCCACTCAGGGGTTTTTGACGGAAACCGTCAGTTTGTATTATGACGTGTCGATGGGTTTGGAAGCCGCCATACGCGCCGTGTGCGACGCGGCGGAAGCGGCGGTGCGTCGAGGCGTCGTGATGTTGGTGTTGAGCGATCGGGGCAGGGAACGCGATCGTTTACCCATTCAGGCTGCCCTGGCGACGGGTGCGGTGCATCACCGTTTGGTTCAAGCGGGTTTGCGCTGTGATTGCAATATCATCGTGGAGACGGCCACGGCGCGCGATCCGCATCATTTTGCCGTGTTGGTCGGATTTGGTGCGACTGCTGTTTACCCCTATTTGGCCTATCACATCGTGGTGGATTTGGTTTCCCGAGGCGAAGTGCTGAACAGTGTGGTGGATGCGCAGAAACGCTATCGTAAGTCGATCGCTAAGGGCTTATTAAAAATACTGTCGAAAATGGGGATATCAACCATTGCCTCGTATCGGGGGGCGCAGCTATTTGAAATTGTGGGCCTACACGAGTCGGTGGTTGATCTGTGCTTTCGGGGAGCCGTGAGCCGCATATCGGGGGCGGATTTCGGCGATTTGCAGGCCGATCAAGCCGCCATTTCCCGCGAGGCGTGGAACAGCAGAAAATCCTTGAGCGCGGGCGGTTTGTTGAAATACGTGCACAACATGGAATACCACGCGTACAACCCGGATGTGATTCAAACGCTGCACTGTGCGGTGCGCAGTGGTGATTATGCGGATTATCGCCGTTACGTCTCGATTGTGATGGAGCGCGGTATTACGCATTTACGTGATGTGCTGGATTTGAATTCACCGAACGCTCCTATTGATATTGATGAAGTCGAACCCATCGAAGCGATTTTAAAACGCTTTGATTCCGCCGGGATGTCTTTGGGCGCCTTGTCGCCCGAAGCGCACGAGTCCATTGCGCAAGCCATGAATGAATTGGGGGCACGTTCCAACTCGGGTGAGGGGGGTGAGGATCCGGCGCGTTTTGGCACAATCCGGAATTCCAAAATTAAGCAAATCGCCAGCGGTCGCTTTGGTGTGACGCCACATTATTTGGTCAGTGCTGAGGTGCTGCAAATCAAAATTGCCCAGGGCGCTAAACCGGGAGAAGGTGGGCAGTTACCGGGTGGAAAAGTGAACGCGTTGATTGCGCGCCTGCGTTATGCGGTACCCGGCGTGACCTTGATTTCGCCGCCGCCGCACCACGATATTTATTCCATTGAAGATTTGGCGCAGCTTATTTTTGACCTTAAGCAGGTCAATCCGGAAGCATTGGTGTCGGTCAAGCTGGTGTCGGAACCGGGGGTCGGAACCATTGCGGCGGGGGTGGCGAAGGCCTATGCAGATTTGATTACCATATCGGGATACGATGGCGGCACGGCGGCCAGTCCCTTGAGTTCGATTCGTTATGCGGGTTCGCCTTGGGAGTTGGGCTTGAGTGAAGTGCATCAAGCGTTGAGGGTAAATGATTTGCGTGCGCGGGTTCGATTGCAAACGGATGGGGGATTGAAGCACGGCTTGGATGTCATCAAGGCGGCTATTTTGGGCGCGGAGAGTTTTGGTTTCGGCACGGGCCCTATGGTGGCCTTGGGTTGTAAATATTTGCGGATTTGCCATCTGAACAATTGTGCGACGGGTGTGGCCACGCAACAAGAGGATTTGCGTCGTGAGCATTATATTGGCGTGGCCGAGATGGTGAAAAATTATTTCACCTTTTTGGCTCGCGATACGCGCGAATGGTTAGCACGCATGGGGTTTTCACGTTTGGAACAGATCATCGGTCGAACGGAATTGTTGAAGCGCATCGATGGGATTACGGCCAAACAACGGAAAATTAATCTCGATCCCTTGTTGTACAACGATGCGATTGACCCGGCGAAACCACAGCATTACGCAGGGGATCGCAACCAACCGTTTGATGATGCGGTGTTGGCGCGAGAGATATTGGCGGTGGCTTTACCCGCCGTGAACAATCAGTCTGGTGGGGAGTTTGATTTTACCATTACAAATTGTGATCGCTCGGTGGGTGCTCGACTTTCGGGTGAAATTGCGAAGCGTTATGGGAACCAAGGCATGGCGGAGCATCCGATTGTGCTGCGTTTTAAAGGAACGGCGGGGCAGAGCTTCGGCGTGTGGAACGCTGGCGGATTGCACCTGCATTTGGTTGGCGATGCCAACGATTATGTGGGGAAAGGGATGACAGGTGGGCAGTTGGTATTGAGCCCACCGGTGCACAGTCAATTTAAGCACAGCGAAACGGCTATTATGGGAAATACCTGTTTGTACGGCGCAACGGGCGGTAAACTGTGGGGACCACTGTTGTGAGTACATGACAGGGGGGGTCGTGGTTGTGCTGGGTGAGGTTGGATACAATTTTGGTGCTGGCATGACGGGTGGATTTGCGTATGTGTTGGATAAAGAGAACCAATTTGTGGATCGCTACAATCGCGAATTGATTGATATAAAACGCATCACCAGTGCGGATATGGATGAATATTCGTCGTATTTGGCAGACTTGTTGTCGGAGTTTGTGTGCTTGACGCACAGTGATTGGGGGCGGGAATTGCTTGAAAATCTGGAAGAGTACATCGGTCGTTTTTGGTTGATTACACCGAAAGCCGCTAATGTACAGAGTTTATTGAATCACATTCGCACGAGACCGGAGTAAGTTAAACGTCAGTACGGTGTGCCATGATGAGCTATGCCATTTACCGATATGTCATGTACCGATATGTCATTTACGATATGCCATTTACGATGTGTCATGACGACATGAGATAAAAGAGAAAGTTATGAATGAGCGCGGGCAAAACCCATTTCAATTTCTTGAAGTGGGGCGACGCAGTCCAAGTAAGCGGGACATCCTTACGCGTCGTAATGATTTTGTTGAAATTTATAAGCCTTTTGATCCGCAGGTGGCGGGTTCTCAGGCGCACCGATGTTTGGATTGTGGGAATCCATATTGTGAATGGAAGTGTCCCGTACACAATTATATCCCCAATTGGTTGAAACTGGTCTCCGAAGGCAAGATCATCGCTGCGGCGGAGCTGTGTCATCAGACCAACAGTTTGCCAGAGGTGTGTGGTCGGGTTTGTCCGCAGGATCGATTGTGTGAATCGGCGTGTACGCTCAACGACGGTTTTGGTGCGGTGACCATTGGTTCGATCGAGAAATACATTACAGACACGGCTTTTGCGCTGGGGTGGAAGCCCGATGTGTCGACCGTACCAGCAACAGGGCGTCGCGTGGCGGTGATTGGTGCTGGGCCAGCTGGATTGGCCTGTGCGGATGTGCTGATTCGAAATGGGGTTAAGCCCGTTGTGTTTGATCGGTATCGAGAAATTGGTGGTTTGCTGACATTTGGTATTCCTCAGTTTAAGCTGGAAAAACAAGTCATGTCTCGGCGTCGGGGCTTGTTTGAAGAAATGGGGGTTGAGTTTCGTCTGGGGGTGGAAGTCGGGCGGGACGTTTCGATCCAGCACATCGTGGATGAATTTGATGCGGTGTTTTTGGGGATGGGTACGTACAGTCCAATGCAAGGCGGTTTTCCCGGTGAAACCTTACCGGGGGTGTATGAGGCGTTGCCGTATTTGATTTCGAATGTGAATCATCACATGAACTTTGATACCGATCCTGATCACTATCTCAGCGTGAAAGGTAAGCATGTTGTGGTGCTGGGCGGGGGGGATACGGCGATGGATTGCAATCGTACCGCCATACGGCAGGGGGCGGCGAGTGTAAAGTGTGTGTATCGTCGCGATCAAGCTAATATGCCAGGGTCTCCGAGGGAAGTGGCCAATGCGCGGGAAGAAGGCGTGGTTTTTATGTTTAATCGCCAGCCCATCGCCCTTGAAGGGCAGGAGGCTGTTCAGGGCGTTCGTGTCGTGCAGACTCGCCTAGGGAAGGCGGATGAGCGAGGTCGTTGTCGTCCCGAGGTGGTCCCGAACAGTGAATCGGTGATTCCAGCTGATGTGGTGATCGTTGCGTTTGGATTTCGACCCAGTCCAGCTTCATGGTTTACGGACATTCACGTGGAAACCACGGAAGCGGGCTTGGTGAAAGCGTCAGAGAAACAAACTTATCCATTCCAGACGTCCAACCCCACTATTTTTGCGGGTGGCGACATGGTTCGCGGCTCTGATCTGGTGGTGACGGCTATATGGGAAGGTCGTCAAGCTGCTGAGGCTATCTTAGATTATCTGGAATGTGAGGCAGTTTGTTGATTGGGCGCGTCTGGGACGTGTGGAGTCAGAATGGTAGTGGTATGCTTAACGAGTAGAGAGAGGGTTACTGTTGTATAAGTCCAATCCGTAATTGCCCTGATCAGTTTTTTTCGGTTTGGAATAGGAATTGTGAATGAGGTAGGGATTGATTATGACCGAGGCAAGCTCTGTACCACAAACCACGTTAAAAAATGATCGATTATTAAAGGCACTTCGTCGCCAGCCGGTGGATCGCACGCCCGTGTGGATCATGCGTCAGGCGGGTCGTTATTTGCCGGAATATCGTGAAACCCGCGCCAAAGCGGGTGATTTCCTATCATTGTGTCGAAACGCGGAATTGGCCTGCGAAGTAACGTTACAGCCATTACGACGTTTTCCGCTTGATGCGGCCATCTTATTTTCAGATATTTTAACCATTCCGGATGCCATGGGCCTGGGCCTGTATTTCGAAACGGGTGAAGGTCCACGTTTCCGCAAAGCGGTGCGTTCGGAGGCCGATGTGTTAGCCTTGGCAGCGCCACCAGCGGGGAGTTTGGATTACGTATTCGAAGCGGTGCGCACGATTGACAGCGCCTTGAGCCGTAGCGTGCCTTTGCTTGGCTTTTCCGGAAGCCCGTGGACTTTAGCGACTTATATGGTTGAGTGGTGGGCGTCGTCAGATTTTAGTAACATCTAAGGAAGTCTGTTACGTATACCAGCGCTCATGGAAAGACAGTTATCGTGGATGGACAAACAGCTTGCGGAATACGCCAGCGTATCAGCGATTTTCCTTGTCGTACATCGAAAAAGTCATTGCTACCGTGAAGCGGTCAACGGATGTGCCAATTATTTTGTACACCAAACACGGTGGTCAATGGTTGGAATTGATGGCCGATGCGGGTGCCGATGCGCTCAGTTTGGATTGGACCGTTCCTTTAGCCAGTGCGTTCGACCGGGTAGGCGATCGAGTGGCGTTGCAAGGTAATTTGGATCCGGATGTCTTATTGTGTGGTCCTGAGGCGACACGCGCCGCCGTGCATCAAGTGTTGTCGACGCGACGCAGCGCTATCGGGCATGTGTTTAATCTTGGGCATGGCATCAATCAGCATGCAGACCCAGCTGCTGTATCAGCCCTGGTGGAAACTGTTCACGGTTTTACGGAAAGCGCTTAATCTCGTGTGAACCATTCTGAAATGGGTAACTCGTTCTGAAAAAAGTATAAAAATTAAAGTGTCCAAAAGGAAAAAAATATGCAAGGTGCTTATTCTACAGGTGTGGGCAGTTCAGCTGGAAATCTTGGGTATGCCTCTGAGCCACCCAAGCTAACCAAACAGCAAATGTTAGCGCAGCTCAAAGAGAAAGCGGAGCGGCGTAGGCAAGAAAACGGGGCAGAGCCAGCATCAGCTACTTTGGAAACAATTGAAAGCTCAACTGATCCGGTGGTAGCTCGCATTACGTCCGCTAATCGTCCTTTGAAAACGGCTGGTACCGCGATTGGGTTTTTATCCGCGCTGGGACGTCGTGCTGAGCCACAAGCACACCTGAAAACGGAAACGGTTTCCATGCGGCCTTTTGCAACGATCGCGGATCCCTTGGTTTTGGCTGAAGCGGATATGACGACCAATGAGGCCGTATATCAGATGGAAATGAACCAAGTTCCGTCGTCTGGGGAAGAGCGTGATCGGTATGAACATTTTAAGCAGATTTGTTCTCAGTATGATATTCCAGCGGGTATGATGCAGTTGCTTTGGCGCCATTTAGAAAATGATTTTACCGTCATTGATATGGACACCAGTCTGTCCATGAATACGATTGATGAGCAAAACCCGCTGGAGCAACAACAGAACGTTGAAATTATGCAGTTTGGCGAGAACGCAAAAAATACGCCATACTCGCAGCCTCGCTCGCGCATGGTGGAGGCAAAAGAGCGATTGCAGGAAATTCTTCCTCTACTCTTCGCCGCCAATCGTCGTGGCGTTGTGCATCTAAAAACATTGTCTGATCAAGCGGGAAAGCAATTGGACATGCGTCATATAACCTATGATCAGGCGATGCAACTTGGGTCAGCGTTTGTGAATGCCATACGTGCGAATTTGAGTTTTACACCAAGTGTGAACAGCTATTTGAATTCGTGTCAAATGGCGTGCGATATGAGGCATTCTGGGCGCGTTCAATCGGCGACTATTGTCAATTTTTCGGATGGTGAGCCCAATCAGAAGACGGATCCACGCGTTGAGCAGATCTATCAGAATTATGTCAACACGGTACTGCGTCATCGGGGAGATTATCAGCGAGTAGATGGTTCCATCGTTCCGTATGCGCTTGCTGCGAAATGGAATATGGATGCCAATACGCCGGAGTTGATGCGACGCTTGAGTGTCTTGGCAGGGCATTTTAACGTACCGACTACGATTGCAGCCTGTACGAATGATGAGTACGCAATGGGGGAGCAGGGTGAGCTGGACGAGTTGCACATGAATGTAGCGGTATTGGATGATTTCCAATCTGAGCAGAGTGAAGTGCTTCGTCAGCAAGGCTTGCGTTTCCCTTTTAATAAGTCAATGTATTTAGCCCTTAATTTCATTGCGCCGAAAGAGACGGCTTTCGATTTGATTGATGAAAGACCGCTAAACCCTGAAGAGCTTACCAGTGTGCTGGGTTATTATCCAGGCTACGATGCGTACATGCAAAACTTGGAAACATCTATGACCGCCGTAGAAGCGACAATGGAAATACCGCAACCTTCGGCTCCACCAGCTTATTTTTAGCTTTCAGTGAGTGCTAGGATCTTTAGTCTTAAGTTGGTTTGGGTTACGGCGTACGGTCTGTACATGAAGCCGTTTGAT
>JARRRL010000075.1:27209-31253 GCA_037380725.1 Gammaproteobacteria bacterium
ATTCACCGAGGGTGATGCCCAGTATATCGGCGACTAAGTCCAACAGACTGGCCGAGCGGTAGGGCAGGTATGATTGCAGTATTTCCACGAGGACGCCATAGCCGATCAACAGCAGGAAACGTCGGCTTCGATTCGGTTTTTGCTCAGCAAGTCGGGTGATGAGGGTCAGTGTGGTGAACGCCATCAGGTGATTGCTTTTGTCCCAAATGTGTGTGGTAAATTCAGGGGGCGCGTCGGTTGTGGCGAGCCACGTAATGATGACAATGACCAGTAACAGAGCCAGTTTCCAGATTTTGGGTGACCGTATATAACGTGTTATTGCGTGAACGCGCCGCCATGGCGAAGTGTGCATAAGCCTAAAGTGACCCCTGTTGGTGTGAGGGCTGATACCGCAATGCGTTAGGGTGTGCGGGTATCCCGGTACATGATTTTGGAATTGCGAGCTGCGTTGTACGTGGCGCGTCGGGCTGCGGGAAGTTGGTCAACACCGATGAGCTGAAAACCTTGTTCCTGGAACCAATGTGTGGCTTGCGTGGTGAGAATGAATACGCCGTGGAGACCCTGATGACGCGCTTTTTGAATCATGTGGTGAATGAGTGCATGTCCTTTTTGCTGTCCCCGGTATTCCGGTGCGACAGCAACACAAGCCAATTCGGCGATGCGTTCCGGGTAATCGTACAGTGCCGCGCAACCGATTACGGCACCATAGCGTTCGATGACAGAAAATTTTTCAATGTCTTTTTCCACAACTTCGCGTGAACGCGTTACTAAAATCCCTTGTGCTTCAAGTGGGTGCGTTAGCTCGAAAATGGCGCCGACGTCTTCGGAACGTGCGGTGCGAATGCGTTCAATGCGGTACGCGGTGATCAGCGTGCCGGAGCCTTCGTGTGTGAACAGCTCTTGCAATAAGCTGCCGGTGTCACAATAGGACACCAAATGTACGCGACTCACGCCTTGCTCACAGGCTTGTTCGGCGAGCCGAAAGCGGCGTTCCATGTTTTCGTCCGCTAAATCAAGGGAAGAGCGTAGCGGTAATTGTATTTCGCGCAGTCGTTCGCCAGTCGGGGAACGCAGGCCATTAAAATCAGTGAGATAAATTAGTTTTTCCGCTTTGAGCTGTGCCGCTAAGGTCAAAGCGAGCTCATCGTGGCACACATTGAAGCATTCACCAGTGGGTGAATAGCCCATAGGAGGAAGCAGCAGTAAGCGATTGTGGCCTAAGTGTTTTTTCAATGCGTTCAGGTGAATTTTTCGAATCTTTCCGGTGAACTGGTAATCAACGCCATCGTGAACGCCATAAGGTTGCGCCATGATCCAATTGCCGGTTAACACCTCGATGGCGGCACCGTACAGCGGGGAATGCGGCAGTCCCAGTGAGAAAGCAGCACTGAGGGTGGCCTGTGATTTGCCGCAGACTTTCAAGTAAAGATCCAATGTGGCTTCATCGGTGATGCGCTTTTCGTGGACTTTTATCGGCGGTGGTGGATTTTTCAGGTGTTGTTGTATGGCGGCTTCAAGCTGTGGGCGACAACCAAAAACCAGCGCTAAGTGAATCCCTAAACTTTGTAACAAGGCCACATCGGCGGCAAAACTGGCCAGCTGAATGCGTTCGAGACCTTCGCCGGGTAAACACAGCACAAAGGTTTTTTCGCGGTGTTGATTGATGTAGGGCGCGACATGATGAAACCAGTTTTGAAACTCGGTAGGGGCTTGCTGAGGCAGTGATGCCCGGGTGGAAGCCATTGGGGGAGCCAAGGCGTCATCGTCTGAGGATGATGTTGAGGTGGGGATGCTCATTATCGTTTCGCAAGCGCCTCCTGTGCATGATCAGAATGGAAAGGGAGAATGCTGTCGGTGTGATTCTATGCAATGGATTCTACGCAATATACGTGGATACGGTTCTGCGCTCAATAGCTTAAGGTCGGGGTCGGCGATTCTATTTCTCTGTCTATCCTGATTAAAGAGCCTTAAAACGGCGTTGGGGTACTTCACGTGAGCAAACACAAGTGAGCAGGCGATGACTGGGTGTACACAGTTGCAACGCGGAATGAAATCGGATGGACTCATCGATGCGTGTTGGGTAACGACGGAGTTGGTGGCGGATGGTTTGATGTCCGATGCGGAGCGGAACGGGGTGCTCTCAGCCAGTCGCGAAGTGCAGAAACGCCACTGGCACCCCTTTGAGGTGATTGCAGAGCATGGTATTACCAATCAAAAAAACCCGCAGAAGACTTTGGATTTGCTCACTTTGACGGATTGGTTGGCCGGGCGGGCGTGTCTGCCTCTGTTTCACATTGATCCCTTGAAAATTGATGTACACAGTGTGGCACAGGTCATGTCTTACGCTTTTGCTGAGCGTCATCATGTGTTGGCAGTGCACGTGAGTCAGCATGAAGTGGTGCTGGCGACAACGCAACCGTTTTACCGGGATTGGGAAGTCGGTTTGTCGCAAGTATTGCGAGACAAAAGCTTCAAGTTGGTGGTGGCCAATCCGGCGGACATTCACCGTTACCGCATTGAATTTTATAATTTAGCGCGCTCGGTGCGCGGGGCCTCGGAAGAGGATGCGGCGCAGGGTGGCAATGCGATTTCGAATTTTGAGCAGTTGCTAGAGATCGGAGAGTTAAAGTCTGCTGATGCCAATGATCAGCATGTGGTGAATATCGTGGATTGGCTGCTGCACTATGCGTTTGAGCAACGCGCCAGCGACATCCATCTGGAACCGCGTCGGGAAACGGGAAATATTCGGTTTCGCATTGATGGGGTGTTGCACGATGTGTACACCATGCCCGGTGTGGTGATGTCGGCGGTGACCAGTCGACTGAAAATACTCGGTCGCTTAAATGTGGCGGAAAAGCGTCGTCCTCAGGATGGTCGTTTGAAAACCAAAAATCCAGATGACCGTGAAATTGAATTGCGCATTTCCACTTTGCCCACCGCGTTTGGTGAAAAAATGGTGATGCGTATATTTGATCCGGATGTGTTGGTGCGCAGTTTTTCGGATTTGGGGTTTTCCGATGACGAGTACGCGAACTGGTCGAGTATGGTGGGGCGTTCCCACGGCATGGTTTTGGTGACGGGGCCAACGGGATCGGGTAAAACCACCACGCTGTATTCCACCTTGAAACAGCTGGCGACGCCTGCTGTTAATGTGTGCACATTGGAAGACCCCATCGAGATGATGGAACCGACTTTTAATCAAGTGCAAATTCAAAGTGCTCATAAACTTGGGTTTGCGGACGGCATTCGGGCTTTGCTGCGACAAGATCCGGATATTATTATGGTGGGTGAAATTCGAGATTTGGAAACCGCTGAAATGGCGATTCAAGCCGCCTTAACGGGGCATTTGGTGATTTCCACACTGCACACGAATGACGCGCCGTCGGCGGTGGTGCGTTTGATGGATTTGGGGGTGCCGCCGTATTTAATCAGTGCAACCGTTATTGGGGTGATGGCGCAACGCTTGTTGCGCACCTTGTGCCCGCAATGTAAGCGAGAAAAACCGATTGAGTCGGAAGTATGGCGAATGCTGACGCAGCCTTGGCGAGCGGCTGAGCCACAGCATACTTTTGGACCCGTCGGGTGTTTGGCGTGTCGGGATACGGGGTATCGCGGACGCATTGGGGTCTACGAAATGTTGACTTTCACCGAAGAACTGAAAGAACTGGTGATGAAAAGCGCTTCTATACAAGCGATTACACGACGCGGATATCGAGATGGTATGTTGCCCCTACGGGTAAACGGCGCGGCTAAAGTGGCCCAGGGTATTTGTACGCCTGAGGAGGTGCTGCGCGTTACGCCTGATCTGGATATCTGATGCTTACGTGTACTTTCGCTGTGTACTTTCACTGTGTACTTTCACTGTGTACTTCCGCGTTTATTCATGTTTATTCTTATGTTTATTCGTGTTCATGCGTCAATGGCTGACAGCTTGCTTTCTGCCACAGTCATCGTTTGCAGGCGATCGACGAGGGATCGCGAGTAGGTAACCGGTATGTCCGCTACACGTCCACTGTGCTCTGCGTTGACGCGGCCTACGTTCAC
>JARRRL010000076.1:0-20890 GCA_037380725.1 Gammaproteobacteria bacterium
GCGGGCACGTGTGGCCGTTTAGGTGGCGTGGTGGTTGTGGTTTTTCGACTGCCGCAGGTTTTTTTATTTTGGTGACCGCAAACCATGCGGTCAGTTTTCCTGTTTTATGATTTAATGCACGCAGGGTTGTCGAAGCTTCACGGAAAATTAATCCTCCTGCTTCCAACCATAACCCGCTGGTGTCGGTGTTTCTAAAACAAAAACATCCCCCGGTGCCATGAGTCGATGATCCGTTCCGGTCATCTCTTCCCGGTCACCATTTGCGCGCTCAACCCAATTCCGGCCCAGTTGCCCATCGTCACCCCCATGAATGCCTTTCGGTGCGACACGCCTGCGGTTGGATAAAATCACAACATCCATTTCTTCCAAAAACCGTAACCGTCTTTTGGTTCCATCTCCGCCGTTAAATTTCCCTTGCCCGCCAGACCCATAGCGAATTTCAAAACATTCTAAAAGCACAGGGAAGCGCCATTCCAAAATCTCTGGATCCGTTAGGCGGGAATTGGTCATATTGGTATGAACCCCCGCCGTCCCTGAATGATCTGGTCCTGCAGCTGATCCCGAACAAATCGTTTCATAATATTGATAGGTCGCGTTGCCAAAAGTCACATTATTCATAGTGCCTTGTGATCCGGCCATCGTATCAAGTGCCGCATAAAGCGCATCGGTGACGCATTGACTGGTTTCCACATTCCCCGCCACCACAGCTGCCGGGTAAACCGGGTTCAACATAGAGCCTTCTGGGATGACAATATCAATGGGTTTTAAACAGCCTTCATTCATGGGAATGTCTTCGTTAACCAATGTACGGAAAACATATAGCACAGCCGCTCGGCAAATCGAGGATGGAGCGTTGAAATTATTCGGCTGCTGATCACTGGTCCCCGTGAAATCAACACAAGCTCTGCGGTTTTCACGATCAATAGATATCGCCACCCGAATGAAGCAGCCGTTGTCCATTTCCAATTCGCATGCTCCATCTGTCAGAGCATCAATCACCCGCCGAACGGATTCTTCTGCGTTATCTTGCACATATTGCATATAAGCCAATACCGTCGGCAGGGTGAAATGATCCACCATCTTACGCAATTCCTGCACGCCTTTTTCATTTGCAGCAATTTGCGCTCGCAGGTCTGCCATATTCTGATCTGGATTACGGGCTGGATAGCGCCCAGAGCCAAGCAAGGCCAGAAAAGCGTCTTCCTGCAAATTTCCCTGATCCACCAATTTGAAATTGTCGATCAGAACACCTTCTTCTTCGACACTCACACTATCTGGCGGCATGGAACCCGGCGTTTTACCACCGATATCGGCCTGATGCCCGCGACTGGCCACATAGAATAAAATCTCTTGCCCAGTGTCATTAAAAACAGGCGTCACAACGGTCACATCCGGTAAATGCGTGCCTCCATTATAAGGCGCATTCAAGACATAGACATCACCGGGCCGAATCGTTCCTTCATTGCCTCGGATCACAGCCCGGATACTTTCCCCCATGGATCCTAAATGCACAGGCATGTGGGGCGCATTCGCAATCAACTGACCGTCACGGTCAAAAATGGCACAAGAAAAATCCAGCCTTTCCTTAATATTCACGGAATAAGCTGTATTTTGCAGCGTGAAGCCCATCTGTTCGGCAATAGACATGAAAAGATTATTGAAAACTTCCAACATGACCGGGTCACATTGGGTCCCTATGGCGTCTTTACGGACCAAGGCTTCAACGCGGCTTAAGACCAGATCCCCTTGGGTCGACATGAGCGCATCCCAACCGGGTTCCAAGACAATCGTTCCCGTCTTTTCCAAAAGGATCGCCGGGCCTAGGATGCGCTGGCCTGCCGCCATAGTATCCCGTTCATAAATCGGTACGTGATGAAAATCACCTGCCATATAAATATTTGAATGAGCCTTGGGTTTAAATTTTCCTTCGCCTTCAGCAATCGTAACACGGTCGGGATTAAAGCTGGCGCCAATCGCTTCCACAGACACGGCCTCGATCACAAGCTCGCGTCCCGCCATAAAAAAGCCAAATCGGGCGCGATAAGCCGACTCAAACGCCTCTCGCATGATGGAAATATCGGCATAAGAAACGATCAATGCATTATCGGACCCTTCAAAGCGAATATGCACGCGGCGTTCCGTTCGAATATTTTCATGTTCAACATTTTGATCAGAAACTTCTCTATAGGCTTCGGCTTCCAAATCATTCAAAAGCGTCTCTAACACCGGAATTACATCTTCCAGCAACGGCAATTCAGCACTTTGTTCCCGCATGGCTCGGATATCCGCCAATCCCATGCCATAGGCGGATAAGACACCAGAAAACGGATGCAAAAACACGGTTTCCATACCCAAAGCATCTGCCACTAAGCACGCGTGCTGACCACCTGCTCCACCAAAACAGGTCAAAGCATATTCGGTCACATCATAGCCCCGCTGTACTGAAATTTTCTTAATGGCATTGGCCATATTTTCCACGGCAATTTTCAAGAAGCCTTCCGCGACAGCTTCTGGGCACCGGGCTTCTCCTGTCGCCTTTTTAATATCTGCCGCCAAGGCCTTGAATTTTTCTACAACAACTTGTTTATCAAGCGCTTGGTTTTGCTTAGGACCAAAGACCGCCGGAAAGAAATCTGGCTGTAATTTTCCCAGCATCACATTGCAATCTGTCACCGTCAGCGGTCCCCCACGGCGATAAGCCGCAGGTCCCGGATTTGCCCCTGCACTTTCCGGACCCACGCGGAACCGTGCCCCATCAAAGGAACAAATAGATCCGCCGCCGGCAGCCACCGTATGGATTTGCATCATGGGTGCCCGCATGCGGACACCCGCCACTTCTGTTTCAAAGGCCCGCTCATACTCTCCATCATAATGGGCGACATCTGTTGATGTTCCGCCCATATCAAAGGTGATGATGCGTTCAAACCCCCCTTGAGATGATGTGCATACGGCTCCGACAATGCCGCCTGCGGGTCCGGACAAAATCGCGTCTTTTCCTTGAAATAACTGTGCATCCGTCAAGCCGCCATTGGATTGCATGAATTGCAAGCGCACCCCGCCTAATTCATCGGCCATTTGATCCACATAGCGCCGTAAAATAGGCGATAAATACGCATCGACCACAGTGGTATCGCCGCGACCAACCAGTTTAATCAAAGGTGAAATTTCATGGCTCGTGGATATTTGGGTGAAACCTATTTCCCAGGCAAGTGCTGCTAATTTCTGTTCGTGATCGGGATAACGATAGCCATGCATACAAACAATGGCCACGGACCGAATGCCCGCATCAAAAGCCGATTGCATTTCACGTTGTGCGTGATCAATGGATAAGGGTGTAAGCACATCACCCTTAGCAGTGATCCGTTCTTCCGCTTCAATCACCCGCTCGTATAACATTTCTGGCAGGATTATATGTCGTTCAAATAACCGGGGACGTGCCTGATAGGCAAGACGTAACGCATCGCGAAACCCTTTTGTAATCACCAATAATGTGCGATCTCCTTTGCGTTCCAAAAGGGCGTTAGTGGCAACCGTCGTGCCCATTTTAACCACGTTAATTTGATCAGCAGTGATTGCATCTCCCGATTGAAGCCCCATAAGATCACGGATTCCCTGAACCGCAGCATCTTTGTAGCTTTCAGGGTTTTCAGAGAGCAGTTTATGCGTTCTCAGCTGGCCATCTGGGCAATAAGCGACCAAATCGGTAAACGTTCCTCCCCGGTCAATCCAAAACTGCCATTTTTCTTTTCCAGATACCGCCTGCATATCCATCCCCTATTAAGCATATCCAATGCACACATCTTTTTTAAGAATTTTACAGAAGCATATGAAAGTAATCGTAAACGTTAAAGTGGGTGTGAGTTTATCATGAATCATAATATTTTCATTTATTTCTGCGCTTTGCATCAATAAAAAGATGTGTGATTGGATAAGTTTAAACGTGGTCTCGGTGGTATTCATACGCGGACAAGGCTGCTTTGGCCCCTTCACCCGAAGCGATAACAATTTGTTTATAAGGTACGGTGGATACGTCACCGCACGCGAAGATGCCCGGCGTGTTGGTTTCGCATTTTTCGTTAATGAGCACTTCGCCATTCGGTGTTCGGGCCACAACGCCATCTAAAAACTGACTGTTGGGAATCAAACCAATTTGCACAAAAACGCCTGCGAGTTCGTGTTGATGTTGGTTGCCTGTTGCGCGGTCTTGATACCTTAATGCGACCACTTTACCGTTGTCCGCTAGGATCTCTTGTGCGGCGACGTTGGTGAGGAGGGTGATGTTGTTGCGTTTTTCGGCTTGATCCACCAATACGCGGTCAGCCTTGAGTTCGGGTAAAAATTCATACACGGTGACCGATTTGACAATGCCGGATAAATCCAACGCGGCTTCGATACCGGAGTTCCCGCCGCCGATTACCGCGACGTCACGTCCGGCGAAGAAGGGGCCATCGCAGTGTGGGCAATACGCGACGCCACTGCCTATGTTTTCTCGCTCACCGGGAATGCCCAATTCACGCCATTTAGCGCCTGTCGCAATGATCAGCGTGTGGGTTTGAATGTGCTCACCGGAGCTGAGTATCAGGTTTTTGATGGAGCCGGGCTCTATTGTTTCAACACGAACGTGCTCTTTGATGGTGATCGGGTACTGGTTCATGTGTTGTTTTAGGTTTTCTACTAATTGGGGGCCCGTGGTGTGTGGCACCGAGATGAGGTTCTCAATACCCTGGGTATCTTTTACTTGTCCGCCCAAACGATCCGCGACAATCGTCACCGCTAAACCTTTGCGGGCTGCGTAAATGGCGGCGGCGACGCCGGCGGGACCTCCACCAATCACGGTGATATCCTGAGTGGGTAGCCGCGTGATGGGATCCGTGTTTTTTAGGTGAGGCAGGCGCTCAATGAGTTTATGGAGTAATTGAGCGGTATCGATTTTACCGTTTGCAAACGGTTCGCCATTTAAATATACCGCAGGCACACCTTGAATATTTCGTTCATGGATCAACTCGGGGTGTACGCCGCCGTCGATCATTTCAGCGGTGATGTGGTGATTCATGATGGCGAATTGCTGTAAGGCCTGGACGACGTCGGGGCAGTTGTGACAGCTGAGGCTAACAAAAATTTCAAAGTGTAAGCTTTGGTCGACGCGCGCAATCACATCGTGAATGCCGTCGTCCAATTTTGTTGGCATACCACCCATATGCAAAATAGCCAAAACCAACGAGTTAAATTCATGGCCGCCGGGTATGCCCGAAAATTGTACGCCTGTGGAAAGGGCATCGTGTGAGACAGCGAAACTTAATGGACCCCGCAAGGCGGCGTTGTGTTGTTCCATCATCTCGATGCGTGGGGAACTGGACGCCAACTGCGATAAAAAATCGCGCAGTTCAGCTTTTTTGGGGTGTTCGCCCGTGTTTAAAATCAGGGTAACGGAGCGAGACATTTTTTCAGTGTAACCGTGAATGGCGTGTTTGAGTTCGGGCGTTATCATGCGATCAAATCCTCGTGAATGTGCTGGATATATGGTGCTTTGTGATTGGCTGTTGCGATTGGCTGTTGTGATTAGATAAAATTGAGTGTAGGCGTGCGGCGCTCTGTTTAACATCAAATAATATTTATGACGCTGATCGCTTAAATCGATTTATGTTTGCGTGAAGCGGGCAAAAAGAAGAAAAACGACGAACCCGGCTTAAAATTGTCAGAGACGATGGATCAAATTTTTCCAACTAAATCTAACGATGGTGTAAGCGTTTTTTCACCTTCTTCCCAGGCAGCCGGACACACTTCACCGTCGTGATTCGCGACGTATTGCGCTGCTTTGACCTTGCGAACCATGTCTTTCGCTGAACGACCAATGCCGAGGTCATGAATTTCCGCCACTTTGATCACGCCCTCCGGGTTGACTAAGAACGTGCCGCGCAAAGCAAGGGCTTCCGCTTCAATCATCACATTAAAGCCACGCGTGATGGTGCCGGTGGGATCGCCAATCATGGGGAATCGAATTTTGCCGACTGCGTCACTGGCGTCATGCCACGCTTTGTGCACAAAATGTGTATCCGTTGAGACGGAATACACTTCGACGCCTAAGGCTTGTAAGGTATCGTATTGCTTAGCCATGTCTTCCAGTTCTGTGGGGCAAACAAACGTAAAATCAGCAGGGTAAAATAGGAAAATAGCCCATTTTCCTTTTACGTCTTCGGATGTGATGGTTTTAAATTCGCCGTTGTGGAACGCTTGTGCACTGAACTCTGGAATCGATTGATTAATAATGGTCATGGTGTTTCTTTCCTTCTTGGAAACGGTTTAAACAGTGTGAACGGTCGTAATTGGATTTGCTCCAGCGAGATCGCTTCCTGGGGGCGTCCAGCTGGTAGTACTCAGTGTATGTGGGCATGATGATTGGTTAAATCAAATATTATGTATTACTATGATCGATAAAATCGATTAGAAGAAAGTGATTGATAACTGATAGATAGGGGTTGATCCATGTTAACCTTCAAGCAGTTGACCCACGCTTTGGCTGTAGAGCGAACCTTACATTTCAAAAAAGCAGCCAATCACTGCGCGGTCTCGCAATCTGCCCTTAGCGCCTCCATCCATGAGCTGGAGTCTCAATTGGGGTCTCCCTTGTTTGAACGGAACAACAAACACGTCATGTTGACATCGTTTGGGCGTGTGTTCTTACAGCGTGCGCGGCAAGTTGTGTTGGCGGCGGAGGATTTGATGGCGTTTGCCCAAGCGCAGCGTGAGCCACTGAGTTATCCGTTGTCCATTGGAGTGATACCCACCATCGGACCCTTTTTGTTGCCGAAAGTATTACCCCATGTGCGCGAGGCGTATCCCAATGTGTCGTTGCGCCTTGTCGAAGAGCAGTCTCATCGATTGGTGCAGCAGGTGCGGGACGGTGAACTGGACACCGCTATTGTGGCTTTACCCTATCCGTTGGAAGGGTTGCACGCCTTTGAGTTTTGGGATGAAAATTTTTTTGTGGTGATGCATCACTCGGAGGTGGATACCGATGCAACGCGCATCCGGGCCGATGAATTGGCGGTGGAGCGTTTGCTGTTGTTGCGGGAAGGACATTGCCTGAAGGATCACGCCTTGTCAGCCTGTCGCTTGCAAATGTCCGCTAAGCAGGACACGTCTTTGGAATCCACGAGTCTGTATACCTTGGTACAGATGGTGGCGGGCAAGATGGGCTTAACATTGGTGCCTGAGTTAGCGCTGGAACAATTGGTTACGTCGGAATCGGGTTTGGTGGCCTTGGCCTTGGCTGAGCCTGGACCGCATCGCAGTTTGGCTTTTATTACCCGCGTGAATTATGTGGGAGTTGATGGCGTTGAACGCTTACGCGTGTGTTTTCGGGAGGCGTTAATGAACGCGCCAGCGCATTGAGCGTGTAGCGTTGAACACGAAAAAAAGATAGACATGTAAGCGAATGAACACGTCATGCGCTGGCTAGGAGGCGAAGAGGTGAAGCAGTTCATACAAGGTGTCGTGTTGTGCTGTGTGTTTGTTTTTTCCCTATACACTGTGCAAGGCGCTGAAAAAACCGCTCCTGAGAAAGGGGCATCCGCGACTAAACCCGCTACGCCGGTTCCGGTTATTGTTTCCGATGTGCAATCGCAAGCCTGGCGCGATGATGTTCAGGCATTGGGTACGACACGAGCAAATGAGACCGTCATCATTACGGCGAGTACAGTTGAAAAAATCACCGCCATACATTTTGAAGAAGGTCAGCAGGTGGCGGCGGGCGCCCCCTTGATCACCTTGGAGCAAAGTCAGGAACTGGCGCAGCGTCGAGCCGCGCGAGCACAATGGCTGGAGGCGCAGCAGGCTTATCAACGGGCCAATGATTTAAAAAAGAATCGCGCGCTTTCTGAAGCGTCGGTGCAAGCGCGTTTGGCAGCGCTGACGCGAGCGGAAGTGCAGGTCGCTGTGATCGATGCGCAATTGGCGGAATTGTCCATTACCGCTCCTTTTGCCGGCACATTGGGCTTGCGGGAGATCAGCGTGGGGGCTTTGGTTAAGCCGGGGGATCGCATCACGACCTTGGATGATCTCAGTGTGATCAAAGTGGATTTTGAGGTGCCGACGCGGTATTTGGATCGCTTACACCCAGGCGCAGTAATAACTGGTACGGTATCGGCGTACCCGAATCGCCTGTTTCACGGTGTAGTACGAGTTCTGAATACGCAGGTGAATACGATGACGCGGGCGCTTAAAGTGCGCGCCGTGATTGACAATGAGGAGGCGGTGTTGCGTCCGGGTTTGTTGATGTCCGTGCGATTGCAAGGTCCCGTTCGTCAGGCGCTCGTGATTCCCGAAGCAGCGGTGTTAAAACGCGGAAAACAAAACGTGGTGTTTGCCTTGTCCATGAGCGCTGAGCCCGAATCGGATGCGGCCCTCAGTGTGGAGCAACGAACGGTGCAATTGGGATCGCGGCGTCAAGGCGTTGTGGAAGTGTTGGCGGGCTTAACGGCGGATGACACGATTGTGGTGCATGGGGTCAATAAATTGCGCTCCGGTGCAGAGGTGATGGTGCGCGCGCGTCAAACGCACGATGAACCTTTGTCGCAATTGTTGGCCAAGCCGCAGGATGCGCAGGAGCCTGAATGATGCTGTTGACAGATATTGCGGTCAAAAGACCGGTTTTTGCGTCGGTACTGTCGTTGCTGCTGATGGCTTTTGGTGTGGTGTCTTTTTTTAAACTGCCGTTGCGTGAGTATCCCGACATTGACCCGCCTGTGGTAACGGTGGATACGGATTATCGCGGTGCTTCATCCAATGTGGTTGAAACGCGCATTACGAAGGTGATTGAGGATCGCATCTCGGGTATTGAAGGCATTAAATTTATTTCTTCCAGCTCTCAGGATGGTCGTTCACGCATCACGATTGAATTTGACGTTGAGCGAGATATTGAAGCAGCGACGAACGATGTGCGGGATCGGGTATCGGGCGTAGTGGATAATTTACCCGAGGAGGCGGATGCACCCGATATTCAAAAAGCAGATTCCAGTGATGACGTCATTGTGTGGCTCAACCTCACCAGTGACCGCCTGGACACCCTGGCCTTGAGTGACTATGCCAAACGTTATTTAGAAGATCGTTTTTCGGTGTTGCCAGGGGTGGCGCGGGTGCGCGTGGGCGGCGGTTTATCGTATGCCATGCGGGTGTGGCTCAATCGAGATGCTTTGGCGGCGCGTCAACTGACGGTGACGGATGTTGAATCGGCCTTGCGTGCGGAGAATCTGGAATTACCGGCGGGCAGTTTGGAATCGACAGATACGCAGTTTACCGTACGGATCGAGCGTGTGTATAAGACGCCAGACGATTTTCGACGCTTGGTGGTATCTGGATCGGGCGATGCCGTGGTGTACCTGGGAGACGTGGCGCGCGTTGAACGGGGTGCTGTGGAAAAGCGGACGTTTTTCCGCGGTAACGGTGAGCCCATGGTGGGGATTGGTATTATTAAGCAGTCGAAAGCCAACACCATTGCGGTGGCGCAGGCGGCCATCGATTTGGCTGAACGATTGGGGGCGGATTTACCGGAAGGTATGGCCCTGCGTAATTCGTATGACACCTCGGTTTTCATTCGCAATGCGATTGCGGAGGTGTATAAAACCTTGGGCATCGCCATCGTGCTGGTGGTCACGGTCATTTATCTGTTTTTGGGGAGCATGCGCGCCATGTTGGTGCCAGCGGTGACCGTGCCGGTGGCGCTGATCGCGACGTTTACGGTGCTCTGGGCCTTGGGCTTATCCATTAATTTATTGACGTTATTAGCATTGGTGTTGGCGATTGGTTTGGTCGTGGACGACGCGATCGTGGTGTTGGAAAACATTCATCGGCGCATTGAGTCGGGCGAACCGCCACTGAGCGCGTCGTTTTATGGCGTTCGACAAGTCAGTTTTGCGGTGGTGGCGACCACGGTGGTGTTGGTGGCGGTTTTTTTACCGATTACGTTTTTAGAGGGTAATTTAGGACGTTTGTTCTCGGAATTTTCCATTACCTTGGCGGCAGCGGTGTCCTTGTCGACCTTGGTGGCGCTGACGGCCTGTCCGGTTATCGCGTCGATTGTGCTGCGGCCTCATCAAGCGAGCGTGTGGGGAGATCGGGTACAGCGGATGTTGACGCGTTTTCAAGGCGTGTATCGGAGTGCGCTGATCGCGTGTTTAAAACGAAAGCCCTTGGTATTAACGGTGTTTGCTGGGATCCTGGCTAGCAGTTTCTGGTTGTTTCAGCACGTGCCCACTGAATACGCGCCCCGAGAAGATCGAGGCGCTTTTTTTATCATAGTGAACGGGCCGGAAGGGGCGAGTTTTCATTTCATTGAAGAATACATGACGGTGGTGGAAGAGCGATTAATGCCGTATGTGGAAAACGGCGAATTCAACCGCCTACTGATACGGGCACCGCGTTCATTTGGGACCTTATCCAGTTTTAATACGGGCATGGTGATTGTGGTGTTGAACGATTGGGCCTTGCGTCGACCCGGTTTTCAAATCATGCGCGAAGTGGCGGAAAAACTGCGTGATTTGCCGGGGGTGCGCGCGTTTCCGGTGATGCGGCAGGGCTTGGGAGGCGGTGTTGCCAAGCCCGTTCAATTTGTGCTGGGGGGTGGGACCTTTGAAGAATTAGCGCAGTGGCGGGATCTGATTCTGGCGCAATTGGAAGCGAATAATCCGGGGTTGATCGATGTGGATAGTGATTATGATGAAACCAAGCCACAACTGCGCATTGAAATTGATACGGCGCGTGCTGGGGATTTGGGCGTCAGTGTGACAGCGGTGGGGCGCACGCTTGAGACCTTATTGGGATCACGTCGGGTGACCACCTACCTTGAGCAAGGTGAAGAATATGATGTGTTGCTGGAAGGTGAACGCGATCAGTATCGTACGCCGACGGATATGGAGAATATTTACGTGCGCGCCGATCGCACGGGGGAATTGATCCCGCTGGCCAGTGTGGTTCGCCTCCATGAAACGTCGGGACCCGCTGCCTTGAATCGGTATAACCGTACACGGTCAATTACGATTGAGGCGGGCTTAGCGCCGGGTTTGTCCTTGGGGGAAGCTTTGGATCATCTGCGTGCTTTGGTGCGTACGCATTTGCCTGCGCAGGCGGTGGTGGATTACCGAGGGGAGTCCTTGGATTATCAATCCAGCGGTTCGTCATTGGGTTTTGTTTTTATACTGGGTTTTGTGGTGGTGTTTCTGGTGTTGGCGGCGCAATTTGAAAGTTTTGTGCATCCTTTTGTGATTATTTTGACCGTGCCCTTGGCCATCGCGGGTGCGTTGTTGGGCTTATATTGTGCGGGGTATTCGCTCAACGTATACACGCAAATTGGTTTGATTATGCTCATTGGCTTAGCGGCCAAGAATGGTATTTTGATCGTTGAATTTGTGAATCAATTGCGGGATGCGGGGTATGCCTTTCAAGAGGCGCTCTTGACGGCGGCGACGCAGCGTTTGCGCCCGATTGTGATGACGGGCATTACGACGGTGGTGGGGGCTGTGCCGCTGATTGTATCGAGTGGCGCGGGGGCGGAGACGCGCGCAGCAATTGGTGTGGTGATTGTCACGGGTGTGATGGCAGCCACTTTTTTTACCTTATTTATTGTGCCGGTGGCGTACGATTTCTTGGCGCGTCAAACGGGGTCGCCGGAGCGCGTCAGTCGTCAATTGGCAAAAGAGCAGCGCGCCTTGCGTCTGTCTGAGAATCGGCAGACTGAGAAACAGGATGTTGAGTTATGAGCTGCTGGCTGATGAGGTGGTGGCATCGTGGTGTGAGGCATCGGGGTGTATGCCATCGTGGCGGGTGGGGCGCGAGCACTGTGTTGGTGGTCTTGGCGTTGCCGATGTTGGGGTGTTGGTCTGTTGTTGACACACAAGTGCCCCAGGCCGATCCGATCGATATACCCGTGCGTTGGCGTGAGGGTGAACGTGCCGACGTGCGTCATGCGGTCCGCATTCCGGCAATCAATCCTTCACATCAAAATATGACACAACATCTTGCGAGCGTGGCGTGGTGGCGAATTTTTAATGATGAAACGTTGAATACGCTGGTCGCGCGTGCATTGGCGCAAAATTGGGATGTGCATACGGCGTGGCTGCGCGTGGAGGAAGCGCAAGCGTTGACGCGTGCTTTACGTCGAGATCGGAAGCCAAATGTGGCGTTCAATATGGCGGGTGAGCGAACACGCCGTACGACGACGAACTCGAATCCAGGTGCGAGCGTGCTGCGTTCGGATTTCAGCACTGATGTGGGATTAAGTTGGCAATTGGATTGGTTTAATCAAAAGGCGCAAGCCATACAGGGGCGTGAAGCTGAAGAAAAAGTAGCCGAAGCTGAGGCGCAGGGCGTGGTGTTGGCGACGGTAGTGGAAGTGGTGAAAAGTTATTATACGTATCGGGGTTTGCAAGAACGTTTACGGATTGCGGTGCAAAATACCGAATTGCTCAAAACGGCTGTGGGTTTAATTCAAGCACGCTATGCGGTGGGTGAAGTCAGTGAATTTGATGTGGTGCGTGGTCAGGGCGCCTATCAGTCGAGTCGGGCGCGCGTGCCAGAATTAATGGGGGCTTTGCGAGCGAGCGCACAGGGTTTGAGTGTGCTGCTGGGGGACGCACCGGGCGCATTGGAAGACGTGTTGCGGGATGAGGTGGCGTTGCCAACCTTGAGTTTTGTGTTGGATTTGGGGCAACCTGCGGATGTGTTAACGCAGCGACCCGATATTGCGCGTGCGGAGGCACAGGTGCTGGTGAATCTGGCTGAACACGGCGTAGCGGTGGCGGATTTGTACCCGAAGCTACGGCTTGATGCATTGCTGGGTCTGGATGCCGCCAGGGTGAGTGATGTGTTCACGGGGCGCAGCAGAGTCTGGTCTGTAGGCACTTTTTTGAATTGGCCTTTATTGGATCAGCGTACGCGCGGTGCGTTGGTTGAGGCGGCGCGCCATCGTTTGTCCGCGTCGTTGCTGGCGTATGAGGCGCTTGTGTTGCGAGCGCTGGCCACGGTAGAAAGTACTATTGCGACGTATGCGCAGGCTCGAGAGACCTGTGTACGGTATCGTGAGGTGGTGACAAGTCAGCAGCGAGCGCATGAGTTGGCTTTGGAACTTTACGAGGTGGGCGAAATTGATTATTTATCTCTGATTGATGCAGAGCGTGAGTTGGTGTCCAGTCAGGACGAGTGGGCATTGGCGCGGATAGATGCTTTAGTGCTGTTGGCGAATTTGTACGGTGAATTGGGTGGTGGGTGGCGCGCTGTGGCCGCGACTGGGACAGCCGAGTCAGGTCTTTGATTTATGACGAGTCCAAAACCTGAGGTTCGACTGTTTTATGCGTTGAATCGCGATGGGAAAGCGTGATGAATTGGCGGTCACGACGAACAGGCGTAATGAAACGGGAGAGCAAGGTGATGTCTGGTGATCTGGATTGGTGGCGTGGTGCGGTGATTTATCAAATTTATCCGCGTAGTTTTTTTGATTCCAACGGTGATGGAGACGGTGATCTGCCAGGGGTGACGTCCAAAATGGACTATATCGCGAGCTTGGGGGTTGATGCGATATGGCTGTCTCCTTTTTTTACGTCTCCCATGAAAGACATGGGGTATGACATCTCTGACTATCGGAATGTGGATCCGCGTTTTGGCACCTTGACTGATGTTGATGTAATGATCGCTGCCGCGCATCAGCGTGGTATTAAAGTGATTATTGATCAAGTATTAAATCACACCTCGGACCAGCATCCGTGGTTTGAAGAAAGTCGTCGCTCTCGTCATAACCCAAAGTCTGATTGGTATGTTTGGGCGGACCCCAAGATGGATGGTACGGTACCCAATAATTGGTTGTCGGTTTTTGGCGGATCATCGTGGCAATGGGACAGTCGTCGTCGCCAATATTATTTACACAATTTTCTCAGTAGTCAGCCCGATCTGAATTTTCATAATCCAGAGGTTGTGGAACAATTGCTCAGTGATATGACCTTTTGGTTGGAGCGTGGCGTGGATGGTTTTCGGCTCGATGCCATTGATTTTTGCTACTACGATCTGCATCTGCGGGACAATCCCTCTAAGTTAGCTGATGAAGTGGTGATGGTCGAAGAGCTGGGGGTTGCTTTGGGGGCTGGTAGAGAGAATCCGTATACTTATCAACATCATTTGTACGATAAAACCTGCCCGGAAAATTTACTTTTTTTGGCGAAAGTGCGAAAACTGATGGATAAATATCCGGGGGTGACCACGATTGGTGAGCTGGGTGGCGATGGCGCTTTGGAAACCATGGGGCAGTATACCTCGGGGAATGATAAATTACACATGGCGTATACGTTTGAATTGGTGACGCCTCGGAACGACGTTGCGTATTTGCGTTCCACCATTGAGAAAACGGAAATCGAAATAAAGGATGGTTGGCCTTGTTGGACAATTGGAAATCACGATTGCATGCGGGTGGCGACGCGTTGGTCGTCACCCGCTGTTGATGATCAGCTCCGTCAAGAGCGGCTCCGGGTTTATGCCGTTTTGCTGTTAACCTTACGTGGCAGTGTGTGCATTTATCAGGGTGAGGAGCTTGGTTTGGAGGAAGCGGATCTGGCCTATGAAGATTTGGTGGATCCTTTTGGCTTGGCGTTTTGGCCTGAATTCAAAGGGCGTGATGGGTGTCGTACGCCAATGCCTTATCGGGCTGATGCGGTTAATGTACAAGAGGATAATCCAGAGTCATTGTTGAACGCCTACCGCACATTTTTGAGGTGGCGGCGTGGACAAAAAATTTTACTAAAAGGCGCCATTACCGTTCACGATGCTTGCAAAAATGTTTTGTTGTTTGAGCGTTCTTATGAAGGGAAGCGCCTGCTGGTGGCCTTGAATTTTTCGAATCAAGCGGAGACCTTAGCGATTCCAGGAACGATCGAGTCATCCGTTTCCGAGCTATTTTTGATGCGTGCTGAGTGGGGCGACCATCAGGTATGCTTGCCGCCCTATGGTATTGGGATGGCGTGGTTGAAACGCTAGTCTCGAATTCGTTGGCATTCAAATCTCCACACTTTGCTATCTTCACTTTTACCGCTGTCTTCACTTTTACTGTTAAAAGGGGAGGGTGTTCTGCCCTCCTCCGCCTAACATCTCCTATCCCTGCTAAAGCGATTGCGTTGCTAAAAGCCCAGCCGTGGGTAATGTGCGCACAATGGCTTGATTCCATCAGCGTTTTATACTTCTTAATGTGTGTGATGAGTAATTCTGCGTTGCTAATTGTTCATTATATGTAATAATGTCGCCCGATTTTGGTGAGGCCTGAATCCCTTTTCGTCAACCGAGATGGTGAGGGTATCCGAAATTCAACCTACTAAAAGCTAAAGCAAAGCGGCGATGTACAACAGTGTACATGCGTTGATCATAAAAAGACCAACAAGAAGGGTGGGGAAAATGATTGGAAATAGTGACTTCGTTACAAGCACAAACTTGCCGGGCAGTCCTCCGAATTCTCCCAGTTCACCAGCCGTGACGCAGCGTTCTCAAGAGGTTGGGGATTGTCCGATCTGCCTGGATGCCTTGGATGAAGAAAACGGTCGTTTAGCTAGTGTAGAACCGTGTGATCACACGTACCACGTCCCATGTATTGGCCAGCATATAAATAAAATAGATTCAGACATTAGATGTCCTATGTGTCGAGGGAGCATTTCCTTGCGGAAGCGACTCTCGATTATTAAAGCGCTCAAAGAGGAAGTCGATCAGCCAACCGTAGAACCGAATAATGTGGATTCGAATGGCGTGGAACCGAATGGCGTGGATCTGAATGCATCGACTGTGAACTGGCGTCGCTCAGTTACCGGGTATATACGTCGCGGTTTCTTACGCTCATTACTCAGTACTGGATTAGGTACGCTGGGTGGTGGGATTCTTAGCGATGATCGCAGATTAGGCACCAATCCACTCTCTATTGCCTTGGCTTCCTTTCTGGGGTCAGGGATAACCTCTTGGTTACCCGAATTTCTAAATCGAAGTGAAATGGATTTAATACAATTTGCATTGAGATATGCCTCCGTGACCGCCAACCCAGTCCTGGGGAATCTGCTCATGAATCAAATCGACGCCAGACACCTCACTACAGCTGCGGCAGCGGGTGCGGTTGGTTCCCTGTTTGGTGTGTTGGTTAATATTCCTGTTGCTTTCAGCATTGAGGAGGCTTCTTCGAGTAATAATACCGGTAATGAGGCGGATCGGGTAGACGGTTTTTATCGTGGTGTAGAAGAAGGGCTTAGCTTGTGGGAGAAGGCGGATCGCGATCGTTCTCCATCTATATCGGACACGGAGCGGAATGAATTGATCAGGAAGGTGAAGTCGGAAAATAGTTATAAAGAGCAGAGCCAAGCATATAAAGATAAATTTTTAATCGGTTTTAGAAAAGGATTAGAAGATGGGTATAAAGAAGCTGTGTCCGCGAACGAGGCGATGCCAGCCACTTCGCCAAGCGAGGTAGTCCGCCTTCAACAAGCTTGAATGATGGCCAAACCCGGTTTTTATATTGCTGCTCGCAAAGGTCACACCGAAGCCATCGAGGTTCTTTTCGCGACGTTGAATGGGTTAATCGTGTGGCCAAAGCGATGCTAGAAATTGTTGTAATTCATGCCAGCTTTGAGTATCGGCTTGTTGATTGTAAGCAATGGGCATGTGATAACGTGATCCGAGCTCGCTTGCGTTGGGGTTGGTGAAGGCGTGTTGGGCGTTGGGGTAGCTGATAAACGTGTAGTTGGCGCCGGCGGCATTCAGAACCAGTATCCGAGCTTTTATTGTGCCGGGTGAGCTTGTGAAAAGCGGTGCCAGCGTGCCATGGAAGCTGATGATGCCATCGAGGTCGACGCCAGCTCTCGCCATGTTCAGGACCACGCCGCCGCCGAAGCAATAACCGATCGCCGCAATTTGGTCTGGATTGGTTGAGGTCTGCTCTTGTAGAATGGCTTTGGCTTTTAGAAAACGTGCTTTTACTTGTTCGTTATTTTTCAAGCTTTCTTTCATAAATTGCATGGCCTCATCGGGGTGATCGGTCACCTGACCGGAGCCGTACATGTCTAGGGCAAAGGCGGTGTAGCCTAATTTTGCCAGTTGCACAGCTCGAGAACGTGCGTACGCATTGTGCCCCCACCACTCGTGAACCACGATTACACCAGGGCGCCGACCTTCCATCGCTTTGTCATAAGCCAGAAAACCGGTGAATGGTGTGCCGTTAACGGTATATTCGATGGTTTCGGTGGCGATATTGGCAGGGTGAGAGGATGTCTGATGGTGTGGCGCTGTGGGTGCAGCCTCGGGAGCTGGGCTGGATGCGCAGGCAAAACAGACGAAAGGGATTAGCAGAAATAAACCGATTTTCACTGGGTGTGCTCCACGTTGAATGGGCATGTTGAACGGGCGTCGAATCAGTGTATCTAAGTCGTGAAGCGAGTCCCAGTTTTTTCTTGTTTAATGTATTTGATAGGGGTGGCTTGACAAGAGACGATCTTAAATCCACTTTTCGAGAAGCCAGATTGAGAAGCCAGAGCGTTCAGGATAGATTAAATTATAATCATATGTAATTGGGGAGATGATATGGGTGCGTTCATGATTTTTATTTTTATTGTGGCACCGCTGTTAGAACTCTGGTTACTGTTTGAGGTGGCTGGGCGCATCGGTGGGCTGATGACCGTGACGGAGGTTATATTAACAGCAATTTTGGGTGTGTCGCTATTAAAGTGGCAGAGTCGCACGATCTTGGCGCGTGCTCAGAAGACATGGCAACCGAACGGATTGGCGATGTCGGAAATTGTGGAAGGGCTGTTGTTGGCTTTTGGGGGATTGTTATTGCTCATACCAGGGCTTGTGACGGATTGTTTAGGACTTGCTTTATTGCTGCCTCCCATTCGGCGGCGTTTGGCGCTTGGTTTGGCACCATACGGCAAAACGTTTTTTAACGAGGGGGCTGTGGGTTCAATGGGTTTTTCATTTTTTGAAAGCAAGATCAGCCGTACGCATCGTACTTGGCAGGGCGGTCATATTTATGAAGGTGAGGTGATGGATCGCGATGATACGGCGGCGAACGATGTAGTGGAATTGCCCAAAAACATGGAAAAGGTGAAGACGGTTGAGGTGACGTCGATCAAAACGATTGATGATTCGGACGATGAGCGTGGGGATAGCTAAGTGCGAACAGGCGTTTCTGAATATCAGATACCTTAAGGAGGTTGTATTAGCTGGTTTGTGTATATGATTCGTTGTCGGGATGGCAGTTTGTATGTGGGCGCCACAGCGGATGTCGCGCGACGTTTTGCGGAGCACGCTGCCCAGGGTTCGCATTGCGCCAAGTATTTGCGTGGACGCGCGCCATTGCAATTGGTGTTGGTGGTGGAAATGCCCGATAAATCGACGGCCCTAAAAGTAGAATATCGATTAAAACGTAAAAACCGGGCTACGAAAGATCGCTTGATTAAGGGAACGGTGGCGTTGTGGGAAGTCGTTTGTGCATAAATACATAAAGCAGTTTGTGTTGTTAACGGAGCGCGGTTGTGCGTTTAAATTAAATCGTGCTGGGGCTTATGCGTTCAAAGTGTGGCGCTCAAGGCCTGTAGACGCTTTTGAGCTATATTGATGGGAGTTGCGTAAGGAAGGAGTGTAAGACGCTATGCGACGGAATCGACCCAGCATGACCGCAAGCGCAGTGGCGTGTTGCAGCTATTTTCAAATGAATGCCCCGAGCACGGCATCGTTGGTGGATGATCAATGGCGAACCTGGGCCCGCTGTGTGTTGAAGGCGAGTGGATGGCGCAACGCGTTGTTCAGTTGGTTTGCGGCTTTGCCTCTGACGCATACGATGTATGGGAAGCGGCTATTGAGTCCCTATCAGCGTTACCCCATGCATTTGCTGTTTCGTAAGTTATGGGTTCGTGCCTGTGTGATGCGGTATATTGATGAAATGGCGTCTCGTGCTGGTCCGCGCGCCGTGGTGATAATTGTCGGCGCTGGCTTGGATGTTCTGTCATTTTATCTGTCAGAAAAATACACCAATGTGGATTTTATTGAGGTAGATCATCCTGCCACACAGGCTGTGAAACAACGGGCTCTTCAGGTGGCGCGTGATGCGAATAACGGGACTGGTTTGCCGGAAAACTGCCGCTTGATTGCGATGGATTTGACCCGTGAGCGCTTGAGTCAGGTGTTGCGTGATCAGGGTGTTCAGTTTTTGACTGATCAGCCTGTGCTGTTTGTGCTGGAGGGGCTGTTGATGTACTTGCCGGAGCCCACCGTTCAGGAGTTGATGGCGGATTTGGCTGTGATTTCGCCGATGGCGCAGGCTGCTTTTTCATTTTTGACGCCCTGGTCGCACTCGCCATTACGGCGTGTGGCGGCTCGTATGGCGGCGGCGTCGTTGCGCATATGGGGCGAACCGTTTCGCTGGCAGGTAACGGATGAGCAAGTGCGTGAACGGTTGCAGGATTGGGGCTGGGTTGTGCATGAGGTGTCCACCACGGCACTGGTTGCCCAGCGTGATTTCGGTTTTTCGAGTTTTGACGAAAAAGTGGTGGAGCCCGTGTGTTTCGCGTCGTATCGTGGACACGCATTGTGTTCGGCGTCGATCTAAAAGCCCATCTGTTTTTTTATTTTGCTTGCTGCTTACCCCTGGTCGAGGGTAAAGTAGCGTGGCGGAGTGGGCTGGGCAATTGCTCGTTGTTACGGTGATCGTGTTCGCACGAAATAACTGGTGGTGATGAGAGGAAAGTCCGGGCTCCATAGGGTAAGGTGCCAGGTAACGCCTGGGAGGCGCAAGCCTACGGAAAGTGCCACAGAAAATATACCGCCATTTTGCCTGCTTCGGCGGCAAAGAGGTAAGGGTGAAAAGGTGTGGTAAGAGCGCACCGCACGGGTGGCAACACGTCGTGGCAGGGTAAACCCCACCTGGAGCAAGACCAAATAGGACCCCTAAGGCGTGACCCGCGCTGGGGTCGGGTAGGTTGCTTGAGGCGTTTGGTGACAAACGCTCTAGATAAATAATTGTCCTCGACAGAACCCGGCTTATAGGCCAACTCCGCTTTATTTTATTGTTCTTATTTAAGCTGTATTGATTATTTTTCTTTTTTTCTCATCTTCTCATCTTCGCTATATCATCTCGACTTCCTCTATTATCTCGCTCGTCTTGTCTCGTTCGCTTTGTCGCTATGCGCTGAAAATTTTTTGCTATGCGATATAAAAATATATTTTTATTCCAAAATATTCTTGCAAAAGGGGCTTGAACTTGTTTTCAAGTTAAGGTGCTGTTTTTGCTAATATTATTACCGTTTACATCTGCTCAGGTGGCGAGTCTCTCTAACTGTCTAATTTATATATAAAAAATTAAAGATATCCCCAGGCGCTTGTCTTGACACCCTCATAAGCCATCTCTATAGTGTTGAATAGTGGTATCGAGTGGAGTCAGGTGGTGTTTTGTGGTAGTACAGTTAAGCGTATGTGGATAACGACGTGGTGGCGAATTCAGATTGAGGTGTCAGTGACGCAGTGTTTCGAGGAATTCATGAACTCAACATGGACGTCAAAGGTCGCATCGCGGTCCCCTCTCGATTTCGAGAAAGTGTGCTTGAGCGGTCGATGGGTAAAGTGGTGCTGACGATCGATATCGAAGAACGTTGTTTGTTATTGTATTTACTGCCAGATTGGGAGCAAATTGAAGAGAAATTAGCCGCTTTACCCAGCTTTAATAAAGCAGCGCGTCGGATTCAGCGATTAATTATTGGTCATGCGACGGAACTCGAAATGGATGCAAATGGGCGTTTGAATGTGCCGTCACCCTTGCGATCCTACGCGGAATTAGAAAAGAGGCTGCTTTTGGTGGGTCAGGGACATAAGTTTGAGTTGTGGAGTGAGGCGC
>JARRRL010000077.1:0-8986 GCA_037380725.1 Gammaproteobacteria bacterium
TCAGGTTTTAATCATGCGTTCAACATATAGTCTGTGTTATAACGCATCGTAATAATAAATTATCATTTCTATGCATTTATTCCGCGTTTTCTGTTTCTGTGTTGCTTGCCCTTACGCCGTATTTAAAGTGGCCCCCAAAGTCGAGACATTTTTTTAAAAATTTTAGATAGAGTTCATTTGTCTCCTGAGCCTGTGTGCCTTGTGGTCGATAGGCTCAAGAGTGTAGGTGAGCTGTGGGCAACGTTTTGTCGTTCGTTAATGGTGGGTATGGGTTAATCAAAACCGACAACTAATAATCGAATTGTTACAATGTCACATACGCGAAACCCCATCACCGGTATAATGAACGTATTACGTCCAACAGAAATACACGACTTCTCCAGCACCTCGACTCACAAAAGCAGCGATATTACGAATCAACACCGATAGCGAAAGGCACTGAGAGCGCAGACGATGAATAACGGAAAGCGAGAAAGACAAAACAACATGATGAATGTGGTAAAAAAGCACCTCCCCAGCCTTGCTTTGGCCAGTCTGATGGGTGCAATTCTTGCTCCGATCACACCAGCTTGGGCCGGCGCAGGCGGCATCAATGAGGATGGGGATTTGGAGCTGAACATTCATTTTCGCTTCCCGCCTTCCAGTGCTGATATCACGCGAGCGCAGGAACAGATACAACGCGCTAGCGAACTCATGTGCGACGCCACAGAGGGCAATATGCGCATTGCTAAGGCACGGTTATCCGCTGGTGGCGCCAGTGAACCCGCTGGCGATGTGTGGTATTACCCGCCCGGTGTTTTGAATCGATCACGCTCTAATGGCGCGCCCGTAGACAACGCGTCCAAGCGCATCTATCTGGCTTACAGTTCCATTCGCTCGGACATCCTCTTTCATGAGCTTGGGCATATGGTCTTTGGCCTTGCTGATCAATACGACGAACAACGCCGTTTCGGATCAGCGTGCGGCATCGGGCCTTCATTTGATGAAGGCGCTTTGGATGAACAGAACCACACGATTATGCAACAAGCCGGGTTTCAGCGTTGCGTAACCAGCGCAGGCGTGCAAACCAATCGAGCCTGCTATAACAATTCGGATTGTGAATCAGGTGAAACCTGTCCCCTGCCGAGCCTATCCAGTGAATTCAGTGTGCCATCGAATTTTGATTTATTAATTGGTGATAGCGCACTGCCCAATAATACCTGCCCCAGCCCGCGCCCCGGTGATACATACCGCATTACGGGTTTTGTCGGCGAAATCAGTGATATGATCGCTTTTGATGCGACAACACTGGAATCCGCAAAAAACACTGCGTTTGCTGAACGCGCTCGTGATTACATCGATGAACTCGGCGTTGTTCCCGCTTATGACGAAGGTTCAGCGCACGCCATTTGGATTTTTCCAGAGCATGTGGGCACACAGCAATGGACCTTGCATTTTGGCATCGACGAGCGCCATTTAGATGGTGACCCAGACGAAGGATTAAGAATACTCGGATCAGTGGATATTGAATTCGAGGCCACACCCTCTGTGTCCGTAAACAAACCGGGTGAACCTACGCATATGCATCGTGCGCTGTCTCGGGTTAATGGTGTGGAACTTACCGATCCCGCCTACACGAATCCCAGCATCGACATTCCAGCATTTGAAAACGGCGCCAACGCGACTCAACTCACGCTTGCATTCGACGGTTTGGAAGAGCGCGAAGGCTGGAATGGCGGATCACTGAGCGGCAGTGATATTATGGCAGGAACAGCACAACAATTGGGACTGTGTACCGAAACGACCGCTTGTGAGCAACGTTGGCACTCCGGCACGCAGCGGTGGGAAGCCACGGATGTCACGGTGAATGCCTTAAAAAATGGCACCACCGCTCGCTCGGACTGGGAAATCATTATTGATAATGTTGATGGCTTTTACGGCCTTCAGTGGAATATGCCAGCAGGGCTACCATTGACCGGACCCACGAATTGCGGTGGCACTGTCGAGTTTGATGTTGATATCGATGGCACCGATCAAATTTACCTCGTACTTGACCGCTCCTACAGCATGAGCAAAGATCGCGAAGCCAGTGGCGATACGCGCACCCGCATGGAATGGGCGCAAGCCGGTGCGCGTGGATTTGTGGATTTGCTCAAGGGCAGCGGCGTGGAAGCGGGCCTTATTTCATTCGCAACGCAGGCAAGCGAAAACCTACCGCTTAAAACGGTCGAACCGGATGGTACAGCCGGTGATATCCACGAACTCACCGCATTTAAAGACGTGATTGACAACTTACAACCGAATGGTAACACCGCCATCGGCGACGCACTGGAATTAACACGGGAACGCTTGGCGCTGGATGAGGTAGATGGTCGCCAGCAAGCCGTCATGCTGCTTTCCGATGGTCAAAATAATTCCGGTGATAATAATCCGGATGAGGTAGCAGCCGCATTACGCGACGCCGGTGTCCTGGTCTACACAGTTCCACTTGGGAACGACAGCGATGGTGAGGTACTGGCCGAGATCGCGAATGAGACCGGCGCAGAAGTGATTAACGCACCGGACCCTTTAAAATTACCCCCCTTATTTGCGCAAACCTGGGGCCGAATTCGTGGCGAATCCCCCATCTGGGCGAATGTGCCCTCGAATACAGAGACCCTGAACGATAACCTATCCTACACCGTGCACACCATTCCCGTGGAGGCTGATTCCGAGCGCTTGAGCGTCATGCTCTCCAATCGGAATGACGATCCTCAGGCATGGGGACCGCACTGTCAACTGCAAAGCCCGAGTGGTCAGGTGTTTTCTTGCGACGATTTAACCGTCAGCTCTCTGGATACCTTTTATAAACTCGTTCGTGTTCCTTTCCCCGAAGCCGGTATTTGGACGTTATGGGTGTATGGGGTGAATCAACCGGTGCAGCGTTCGTACGTCTGGGCGCACAGTGAAAACGCCGGACCTGATTGTTGGGCCGGAGCAACACCCGGTTTCGCTGAGGAAGAACCCAATGGTGGCGTAATGATTACGGCTGGTGCTTCCTGGTTTTCTCCACTGGGTCGCGGGGTGTTGTACTACCTGCAAGTCACTACCCCGAATGGCACCGTCTTGCCGTTGGAACAAATGACCTTGAATAATACCCAGAGCGGCGCTGAATTTGCCTTTACGAATTTTCAGGGCCGTGGTCGCTATGAGGTCACCATCAGTTGTGTCGCCACCGAAGAGGCGCAGTTCGCCCCCGGTGAGCAAGCTACGGTTGAAGACGTCTTGGAAGAAGGCAAACCGAAGCCCTTTTGGCGTCAAGCCAAAACCAGCTTTTTCCTTGACGTAGCAGACTACCCACCGCCTCCGCCTGGCGACGATTGTGATGGAGACGGCATCACAGACTCCGTTGAGATTGGACAGGGTGGCAGTGGTGATCTGGATAACGATGGTATACAGGACTACTGCGACACCGATACCGACGGCGATGACGTGCCAGATTCCGATGACAATTGCCCTGCCGAACCTGAGGATTTCGATGGTCAAGCCGATGGCGACGGTTGCCCAGACCCAGATCGTGACATCGATAAAGACGGCATTGCTGACCCGAAAGACAATTGCCCACGTATAGCGAATCGGGATCAATCGGATAAAGATGGCGACGGTATTGGTGATGTTTGTGATAATTGCCCAAAGGTGACAAATCCGAAACAAACCGATCGTGACGGTGATGGACTGGGCGATACGTGCGATGTAACGTTCATTCGCCCAGCTAGCAAGCGAGGACCATGAAAAGCGATGAAACAATTTTTCCCGTATTTCTCTTAATGCTCTCCGCCTTTAATCCTAAGTGCTGCCGCACGCTGCTCAATCACATTGGCATATGCCTGCACAATCGAATCCGCACGACGCGCGTTTTGCGTCGCAACCGCTTGGATGTTCATGTTGAGATCAGTACATTCGATTTCACACAGCACCGGCACACCCTGCTGATCAAAGAGATCAACACGCGCCCGACTCACTGAACCTGCGCCGAAGTGGCTGTCTAGACACGCAACCAGTTTTTCAGCAAAGGACAACATGGAGCCTGGTAGTCTGTCGAGCTCAATCAGCTGACGTCGACTTGCACCATCCCCCTTGAACAACTTTGGCTTCTGAATAGCGTGCGTGCATTTATTTCCAATGATGGTCAACGAATACTCGCCTGCCTCAACGCCATCCATATAAGGTTGAAGCAGTACGCCGTGACGCTCTCGATTACACGCAAGTCGCATGAACGCAGCATCGGCGTCCTTGGCGTTCTCCAGCACAAATTGCGAGCGTTTTTCCTCATCGATGGGGATGGCTCGCTCGAGTCGATTATAAAGAAAAGTATCAATTCCATCAGCAGAAACCACGGGTTTAAGGACGACATTGGCCCGAGCCCACTGTGGATCACCGTCAAGTTGCGCAAGCACATCTGTTAGATTCCCGCCATCAAGCGGTTCAACGCCTTCCTGCTTTACAGGGTCATCGAGATAGAAACGCGACGGGGTGAGTTGTCCCAGCATCTGGAGAGCCGGATTGCAGTGCAGCGCCTGCTCAAGAAGGCGCCAGTAGCGATACTTCACAAAACCAGCATCCAGAACGGCGCGATCATTGATCAGTCGCGGCTTGCCATCCTGCTCACAATCCGTGAGCCAATTGATGAATGCGCTCGGATTATGACAACTATTCCACGTCGAGCTGACATAAATCGCATCAAAACGCTGGAGATTCGGCTCAACATTTTCCCAATTAATAATGTCAACCTGGTGCCCGCGCGCCACCAGCGCTTCTTGCAGGCGCACGTCATCAGGCCAATTCATATATTTCGCTCCGGCAGCAATCGCGATGTGTGCCACAATACCTCCTTGCTAACAATAGATAACAAAAGAACGATTTATCTCATAAAGTTACAGACAGTTCAATCGATATATTACCCATAGTGTTTGAAATAATTGGTTCGTTGATGCAGCGCATAAACCAACTGATGGAGCACAGTCGACTTCCGGGATCAAAGAAAGTCCGGTAAACATTCAGAATCGTTTCGTGGAAGGCATCGGATGCATCACAAAATTCTTTTGATCCAAATCTAGGTCAGCAATATCGCCTTCAAACTGATCAGAGTCAGGATTTGGTAGCAGTCTTTGCGTGGTCTCTGACATATGTCAATTTCAAAAAGACCGCAACGCAAAATTAGCGTGCGTCCCTTCCATCTTTTACCCCATTGATCTGATAAAAACTAAGCGCCACTGAGTGGATAAAAGGGCGAACAAAAATATTACGATATGTTTACTTTTGATTTATTGTTGATAGAATACCCCGATTGAAAATTAGCACGTTTGGGGCTTGGGGCTTGGGGCTTGGAGAGAAAGTCAGCATGGGTAATTATATCAGTCATTCGAGCGTAAGCGCACTTGTCGGCAATCACGCCATTCCCTCACGAGCTTCTGCCCCTGTAGAGCTTCCCCCGGAAATTTGGCGTGAGATAGCCGTTGTCGCGAGTGCTGATTCAGTACTAACGCTGCGGCAAATTTCACGTGATTTGCGCTCAGCCGTTGACAGTCTTGTTCAAGCGAATTTGAATCGAATTAATCAAGATGCTAATTCATCCGTGGATCTTTATCAGTCCGATGGTGGTGTGCGCTCTGTCACAAGAGATCCGGAAACTCAACGTGCAATGGCTAGAGATGAAAATATATCACCAGCACTGCAAGCGTTTTTTGCGCATAGTAATGATGCTTATGTTCGAAGGTACTTGGCGGGCAACCCCAGTCTGACCTCTGAGGCGGCACAGGAGAGACTGGCTCGGGATCCGAACAGACGTGCTCGAGAGGCCTTGGCGGTCAACCGTAACCTGACCTCGATTGTGCAGCAGATACTAGCGCAGGATCAGGACTCAGGTGTTCGAGGGGCCTTGGCGCGCAACACTAGACTGACCTCTGAGGCACGGCAGGAGAAGTTGGCTCGAGATCTGAGCGGATTTGTTCGAGCTTGCTTGGCGCACAATCCCAGCCTGACCTCTGAGGCACGGCAGGATAGACTGGCTCGAGATCAGAACGCATTTGTTCGAGCTTGCTTGGCGGGCAACCCCAGTCTGACCTCTGAGGCGGTGCAGCAGACGCTGGCGCAGGATCAGGACGAATGGGTTCGAGGGGCCTTGGCAGGCAACCCCAGCCTGACCTCGACCGTGCAGCGGACACTGGCGCAGGATTAGAATGTAGGTGTTCAAATATTTTTGAGGCGAATGCCCCTCGCTCGACACTTTCAGTCTTACGGCTAAACAGCCACCGTGGGGTAAAATCACAATGGGTAACTCTATCAGTTATTCGAGCGTAAGCGCACCTGTCGCCAGTCACACCATTCCCCCACGAGCTTCTGCCCCTGAGCTTCCCCCGGAAATTTGGCGTGAAATAGTCCTGGTAACTCGTGTTGATTCAGTACTGACGCTGCGGCAAGTTTCACGTGATTTGCGCTCAGTCGTTGACAGTCTTGATCAAGCGAATTTGAATCAAATTAATCAAGATACTCATTCACCCGTGGATCTTTATCAGTCCGATGGTGGTGTGCGCTCTGTCACAAGAGATCCGGCAACTCAAGGTGTAATGGCTAGAGATGAAAATATATCACCAGCACTGCAAGCGTTTTTTGCGCATAGTAATGATACTCATGTTCGATGGCGTTTGGCGGGCAACCCCAGCCTGACCTTAACTGTGCAGCAGACTCTGGCGCAGGATCAGTACGCAGATGTTCGATTGGCCTTGGCGCGCAACCCCAGCCTGAGCTCTGATGCGGCGCAGCAGACACTGGCTCAGGATCAGGACGAATGGGTTCGAAGGAACTTGGCGCGCAACCCCAGCCTGACCTCTGAGGCTCGGCAGCAAACACTGGCTCAGGATCAGGACGAATGGGTTCGAATGTCCTTGGCGGGCAACCGTAGCCTGACCTCGACAGTGCAGCAGACACTGGCGCAGGATCAGGACGCAGAGGTTCGAGAAACCTTGGCGGGCAACCCCAGCCTGACCTCTGAGGTGACACAGGAGAGACAAGCTCGTAATTTGAATATAAGTATTCGAATGTTTTTGAGACGAATTGTCTCGGCTGACCGCTAGAACGCACTAACTTTTAGGTCAGCGCATAATTTAGCGTTGGGAATTGACATAACTCTAGCTGATGTCCATTCAGATGAGGAGGGGCTAATGTCCCTTGCTCGACACGTTCAGCCTTACGGCTAAACCGCCACCTCTTTCTCTTGGGCGGGTTTTGATCCGAATTGAACGCTTACATCAGTTCGTTGGATGTTTAAAACCGGTAGCTGTAGCCAATATGGAAGTAGGTGCTGCTGGATTCAATATCGACGTTGCGGAATTCCGTTTTTTCTTGGCCTATTTCGCCGTGAAGATCGACCGAGCGGCTTGGGCGGTAGTTGGCAAGGAGATGGTAGCGCAAGCGGGGTTGGCGGACGGCAGTGTTTTTATTTTCTATGGTAAAAAAGGAAATTTTGGGTGTCACGTAAAGTTTTTGGTTGAAGCGAAGTCGCTCGCCCAGAAAGATGCTGGCGCTGTTGCTGGTGTCGCTGGTGGTGTATCGGACGCCGAGTGTGGTGGTGTGATCCAGTTTGGTATCGCTGCTTTTGACAAATTGCAGTCCTGTTGATTGGTATTTGAAATCTAATGGCGTATCAATCTCGTTGGCCGGGCGCTGATCTTGTGTGTTTGACAGGTAGATGTCACTGATCATTCTGATGTCGCCGCCAATTTGATTGGTATAAGATAGTGAATAATAGTGGTTGAT
Organism: Gammaproteobacteria bacterium; assembly: GCA_037380725.1. GTDB lineage: Bacteria > Pseudomonadota > Gammaproteobacteria > Pseudomonadales > JANQJO01 > JARRRL01. Next base: position 7,774 of record JARRRL010000077.1, read on the forward strand.
GGCGGTTTTTTGTTCTGCTGTGTCGTATATGTTTTCACGATTTTCTTGTTCGCTGAGAAACGTTGCGATGTCGGTATCGAACTGGCCAATAATAACATTTTTCACTGTTAGAAAAGGGCTGCGTTGTAGGCCGATGATTGAAGAGATGTTGGAATCTGGTGTGAGTAAATAGGTGGCGCTTATCAGTAAATTATTCAGTTCGTTGAATTCAATATCATAGTCAAGATTGACGATGCCGTTGATGTTTTTGTCACGGTAGCGCAATGAACCGCCGATGGCGCTTCGGTCGACAATTCCCTCAATGGTTTGACGGTTTAGGTAGCCATTGAGTTTTAAATTTTGGTTTACCCTACTTGTGCTGTATACGCTGTTGAAACGTATTTTCACATTATCGTAGATGTCGCTGCGGTAGTGCGGTTCTCCTGTAGCAAATCCAATGATGGTGTGTGAGGCAAGCGGGTATTGAATGGTGAGGCCGTCAAAGCGATAGAAGGCGCCATTGTCACGATCGCGCTGTCTGCCTAGGGTTGCTTGCAAATCGTTGCTTTCATTTTTATAGTTGAGTGAAAACCAGTTGATGCGTGAGTACGAATCGTCTTTATCGAGATTGTCAGCAATAGAGTAACCGTTGATGCGTGAGAAAAAGACGTGGGTGCCCTGGGTGTAGCTCGTGCGTAAGTCGTAATCCGTGGACAGGGTCTCCAGCACTTTTTCACTGTTGTCGTTTGTTTTATTGGTCAGAGAAAGATAGTTTTGCGCCACAAAGCCCTGCGAGGAAAAAGGATCCTTTTTGGTCAAATATTTTGTTTTTCTCAGCTTCTCCCGTGTGTTTTGGTCGGCACTTGCCAGCGCGGTCAATCGTTGAGTGACGCGTGTTTTGTTGGCGCCATCCTCCAGTGTTTCGGCTAAATTTTGGTAGAGTTTCAGGGCTTGCGCTCGGTCGCCCCCCCGCTCAATGGACAGGGCGTGTAATTCCATGGCCCACTGTGCGATGTTGTGATTATTCGCCAGTGTGATGACGCGGTAATATTTTGACGCGAGGGCATAGTTGCGACTCTGGAAAGCGTCTTTCGCGACCGTTAGCAGCGTGCGCATTGAGGTGTCGCTGTTGATCACGAAAAGCTGTTGATCTGACGTGTCCTGTGTCTTGCGATTGAGTTGATGGATAATGCGACTGTGTTCGTTTTCGCTGATGTGGTTGACAAAAGGTTTG
>JARRRL010000078.1:0-12780 GCA_037380725.1 Gammaproteobacteria bacterium
GCCGTATCTGACAAAGACGCATCAGACAAAGACGTATCAGACAAAGACGTATAAAAACGTATCAAGGCATATTAGGGTTGACGAAGATCAAATCTTGTTACCTCTCATTCGAAGTCACTCATTCGCCATTCATTCGGAGCCATTCATTCGGAGTAGGGCATATTCTGATGCAGTTCGCACATATGTGATGGGACTGTAATTGAGTAAAATTTGTCCAGTTTTCCATGTTGAGCGATAACACGTTTCCCCGAGCCTAGGTTATACCGGGTGACATCAATTTCGCTAAGCCATGAGTAGTTCTGTCGTTCGCATAACCAGAAGAACAAGCGTTTTACTTTGATGCTGTGACAAGCCAATAGCAGTTCATCCAATCGTTTAGGCAATAAAGGGGGGATCTGGCGCATCAATTTATCAGCTTGTTCAAAGTGTAAGGTGTTTGGTATCTCTATCAGTGCTTCTAAAATGGCTTTTTCTGGACACGAGTAATACACCGGTGGCAAGCCATGTTGCCATTCATCCAGCATGAGAAACTGTCTATTCGACATGATGTGGCTTGGCCAAAGTAGTTTCACGCGGTGTGTTGTGATGGTGATGGGTAAGGCCAGTTTGTGAACCAGTTTGACTGGCCAGGCAGGCAATTTATGTTCAGTGTATAGATTTATGCTGATGGGGTGGGGTGAATTGAGCCAGCAGTGAGGGGCAAATTTTGCTGCTGTTGCTGTTGTCGTTAAGGCGAGTGCGCTCAGTCCGCCGATGTGGATGGAGGGTTGCTCACGGTCATAAATGCTGTGCATGCGCTGGAGTGATGCAATGATGCCTTTCCAGCAGAGCTGGCGGGAGTATTGACTGTATACGCCAGGACAAAGTGGTAACAACGTTTTAGTTTTTACGGCGTTATCCAGTGTGTGTGTGCTGAGTCCCTGAGCAGACAGCCATTTTTTGGTTGCCACCATGCCTGGAGGCAGTAGTGATTTTAATGGTGTTTTGTACAGTCCCTTTTTCATAGGTCTCTCTGTTCTTTTCTGTTTCCCGTATGACGCGGGTTTTTTGCAAAACGCCGTGTCTTCGCCTTATCCTAAACCGTGTAGAACCGAAGTCGTTTATATAAGTTAAAAAGTACGGCGATCTTGATTCATATCAAATGAAATACTTCAAAAATAGGTAATAAGACTGTATCAGGTTTTTGTAGTGCTGCGATGTGGAAAAGTTACTTTTCAAAGTGTTTGACGTGCTGTTCAATAAGCTTAGTCAGCCCTTCAAACTGTTTATATTCGATGAACAGTAAATAATAATTTAAAGCCGAACCTGGAACTGTCTGCAGGGACTGTGAAAGTTGTATATTGATACAGTAAAGGAGATCGCACGATGAAAATGAAAAATGGCTTACCCCTTCAGGGTGGTTTAGCAATGGCGTTGTTGAGTCTGTCTGCGAATGCGTTTTCGCACGTTCGCTGGTTTGTGGAGGATAAAGAGCAGTACAGTGCGGTTCGTTTTGATGTCGATACGCTGAGCTTGGTGTTGGTACTGTGCGCGGTGTTGTATGGCGTATTCTGTATTTTCCTGAACGCGCAGAATGACAAAAATTCGATATTGAGTGTGTCGTTGTTTAAGCGCTTTTCCTTGAAAGGTGTGGAGTGGAGTTTGTTGAAGGCGTCGGTGGCGCTGATGTTTATCGCGAATATGTTTGGTCCTTCGTTTGTGGCACCGAATTTAGATGGAGCGCTTGTGGGTAAAGATTTGTTTTTTATTCTTCAAGGTATGATTCTGATTTCGTTGGCGTTCAGTGAAGTGGTGCTGGGTGTGGCGGTGCTGGCATTGACGTCCAGTATTGTGGTGTTTTATGGCATGGATTTGGCGGTTGATTACGCGTTTGAATTCGTGGGTTTGGCAATATTTTTCTGTTTGCTGGGGATGCGAAAAGCTGCATTGACACGACGTTATTTGCCGTGGTCAGAAATGGATTATGTGGATATGGCGGTGCACGCATTGCGAATTGGCGTGGGTTTGCAGTTGGTGGTATTGGCCATTCACAATAAATTCATGAATCCGGCGCTGGGTTTAGCGTTTTTGGGAGACTATCCGAGTTTTAACTTCATGCATTTTCTGGGGATTAAACAGTTTGATGATATTCACTTTGTGTTGTCGGCGGGTTTGGCGGAATTATCATTTGGCTTGTTGTTGGTCTTAAACATCGCGACACGTTTTGTGGCGTTATCGGTGATGTTCTTTTTCTCTTTGACTTCGTTTTTATTGGGGTATCACGAGTTGGTGGGGCATTTGGTGATATTAGCCGCGCTGCTCATCATTGCTCTGCACCCCAGCAGAGCTAAACAGTCCTTTGCAAAGCTGGCTGCTGGTATACCGGTTTTTCATCGGGTCGAGAGGGTATAAAAGTCTGGGTGGAAGTGGATAGGGGTATGCGTTGACTGTTTCAGGTGTAATGCTTGAGTGCCAGTGGGGGCATCATTTTATTTCACTTCCGTTTTTCTCTATTTTCTCTATCTTAGATTTTTTAGCTTTATCATTTGGAATAAGATCATTTCTTCCTTGGATGATAAAGTGTTAATTTTTTTGGTAAACAGTGGAGCAGAAGGTGTTCTAGGTATGAGGGCGAGGGGGGTGTTTACATATAAAGCATATAGTTGGGGGCAAGGTGACCCCCAGATTTGAGAGACTTTAGGGTCACCTTATAGTTCAGTTAGTAGGGGTGCGCGCGAGCCCAAGCATTAAGTTCTCGACGTTTGAGTTCAGTATTTGCTGCCTCCCGTGCGTAGGGTCCAACACATTTAGATATGGCGGCCAAAGAGAGCAATGTAACGGGGATGCTTAAAAGGATTCCAATTGCTGCACCGCCTCCTAGTCCAACTTTGCTTTTTGGTCCAGCAATCACCATGCCCACTGGGGCTCCCACTACAGCCCCACTTGCAAGAGAAAATACTGTTAACATTGAAGCTTCCGCACTTCCAAAGAAATTCTTCTTTAGATGGGAGCCTGCGTTCTTCGCAATGTCCTGCAACTTAGATAAACATCCTTCCTCATTGCCACTTGTTGCATTACGCATAGCATTGTCGCTCCCTGCACGTGTTTGTGCTGGTTCCGCAGCTTCGATATCGGGAGCCGTTGTACTGGTATTATTGCCGTAGTCAGCTCTTCCTGGTCCATCAAAGCGGTGTGGTGGAGAAGCGAGTGGTTGCATGTTGGGTTGCATAAAAAATATCCTTTTTTCTGTTATTTTGTGCATTTATATCCCTGGGTTTTTCCAAGGGAGCGGCAATATAATATTGTGAACACTGATCAGTAAATAACTTTATAAGTTTCATGTTACTGCATTTCAAAAAATGTGATTTGGGCCGCACCTTTCATTGTAAGGGGCAATAGTTGAATTATTATTCAGATCGGCAGATGGTGGAATTGAGTGTGAAAAAAATCGCATCGGTTTCTGTTGAAATAGTAGTTGGCGTGGCAAGCGCAAAGCAATAAAAAAGACCGGTTGAAACAACATGCTGAGTCTTTATGCTTCCATAAAAGCGGATTGTCATCTGTTCACAAATAAGGTAGAGTTCCCCTCTGTTAATGTTTACCCCTAGGGTAGCGCAGGTGGTTGCGCATAAAAAGCACACCGACTAAAAAAATCGGGGTCAACGCTTCACATAAATCATTGAAAAAAACTCGAGACTAGGGGCTGTCATCAATCAACCGGTCTGCATTAGAATAATTAAGACCTTATTGTAAGTCGAATATTAAAATATATGACAGTGAAAAATTAATACTTGGCCGATCCATGTTTCGATAGATACGAACACTGAATACGCAATGATTGACTCCACTATCAATCGGGCACACCAACTTTATCTGGCGCTAAAAGGTTATCACGTCAGAAGTTTGGTAGAGACAGCAATGTACAGATTTAAAACAATTTTTGGAGGCAAGTTATTGGCTCGAACATTGGATTCCCAGATAATGCTTTAATCACGTGCAGCAAGGCCCTTACGAATTGAACCTGCGGAAAATAATACTTGAACCCTTAATAACCAAAACTTACACATGTTAACTCTTTTAAGTCAATACTATAAGTCAATACTAGATACAAAAACGACCTCTTATAAACTGATAAATAACCTTGTGGTTCCTTAATGATTGTTAGCAATACGAATAGATCATAAAATAATCATACGTGTCTGATTCTTGTTAATGTTGTACATGGAATGTGCGTGATCGCGTTAGAATTGAGAGCTTGGCTGTGCGATAAAAGAATGGGCGCGATATGTTTAGTCACATCTACTGGTTGGTCTTCTTGACGTTTGTGTTTTCCCTGTGTCTCGATGCGGTGATGGTGCCAGATTGGGCCGTTTTGTGGTGGCCGGAGTGGACGGCCTTGACCACGGTCTTTTGGGTGTTTACCGCTCCGCGCCACTTCGGCGTGGTGGCTGCCTGGATGGTGGGCTTGTTGTCCGATGTGTTGCACGCGCAACCGTTTGGGCAGCACGCCTTGGCCTTTGCGGTGTTGGCCTATGTCAGTTACTTGGTTCACCTGCGCGTGCGTGTTTTTCCATTGTGGCAACAATGTATTACCGTGTTCGTGCTCTTGGGCATTGGGCAAATGGTGCAGCGGACGGTGGCCGGATTAGTGGGTGTGGTGACGGAATCCTGGTGGTATTATTTGCCCGTTGTGTCGGGCGCTTTGTTGTGGCCGTTCATCCTACCGCTGCTGCACGGTATCCGTCGACGTTGGGTAGTAACAGAGTCAGAGCGTTCTGTTTAGCGTGTCTCGTGAAGTGTGGAGGCGGGTGCTGGGATGTCGAAGGTCAAAACGGCGAGGGCGAAAGCGACGGATATCAAAACACATACGGGAATCAAGCGCGTGATCCTGGCTTCGCAGTCACCGCGCCGTGCCGCCTTGTTGTCCCAACTGGGTGTGGACTTTACGCAACAGTTTATGTCCGTTGATGAAACCCCTTTGCCAGATGAAGAACCCGCTGCATACGTAAGGCGAGTGTGTATGGCTAAGGCCGCCGCTGTGGCGGTGGGGCTTACCCAGCTTGTGATTGCGGCGGATACGTCGGTAGTTTGTGACGGCACGATCTTGGGTAAACCCGAGAATCGGGAAGATTTTGTGAAGATGATGCACACACTCTCCGATCGGGAACACGATGTGATGACGGCAGTCACAGTAAGAAGCGTTGAACGACAAGATACATTTTTGAACATCAGCCAGGTACAGTTTCGATCCATGACGATGCCCGAAATCAATGCGTATTGGGAAACGGGTGAACCAATAGATAAAGCCGGTGGCTATGGCATTCAAGGTTTGGGCGCGGCCTTTGTCTCACGCATAGTGGGCAGTTATTCCGCTGTGATGGGCTTGCCCTTGAACGAAACGGCGGCTATGTTGACGGATTTTGGTGTGCCGTGGGCGTTGAATCCGTGCCGATAGGTTTTCTGACAGCGCCATGTCACTGTAGGGCATCAGTCCGTTTCTGTGTGCCGTTCAGATCTATCGTTCAGACCTATGCCGTTCAGACCTATACTGAATGTGTGATGTGATGATGAGAGTGATTTGATTCTCATTGATCTTTAACGAATGATCACTTATGGTGCTTCGGTTCAATTTGAGGTGTTTGAATAAATGTTGAATCAAGCCACGTCAGAAGAAATCATTATTAATTGCGCCCCGATCGAGACGCGCGCGGCGGTGTTGGATAATGGAGTTATCCAGGAGCTGTATATTGAACGCGAACACCATCGCGGGCGCGTAGGTGGTATATTTCGCGGTAAAGTCGTTCGGGTGCTGCCCGGCATGCAGGCCGCTTTTGTGGACATTGGTTTTGAACGCGCGGCTTTTATTCACGCGAAAGACATCTATCACCCGCCTGAACGCGATGCAGAACCTGAACAGAATGCAGAATCTGAATGCGATGTGATAAAGGGCGCTTTGGGTGATGTGAGCGAATGTAAATCGCCCAGTGGCCATTCGAATGCCGAATCCCCTCCTTTGCGCGAGAACGTTATCCCGGATATTCGAGAACTGGTAACGGAAGGCCAAAGTTTGGTTGTGCAGGTGGCCAAGGATCAAATTGGCACCAAAGGTGCGCGACTCACCACCCACTTGTCGATTCCTTCTCGATACCTGGTGCTCATGCCCTTGGCCAGCCACGTGGGGGTTTCTCTGCGTATTGATGATGACGAGGAACGATTGCGACTGAAAGAGATTATTGAAACGCGCCGCGCCGAATCGACGGGCGAATTGCCAGGCATTATTGTTCGCACGGCGGCAGAGGGCGCTTCGGCGGAAGCCTTGCGCCGGGATTTCGATTTTCTACTCAAATTGTGGGCGGACATTAAACCCAAAATGAAGACTGTGCCGCCGGGTCAGGCTATTTTGGAAGATTTACCCTTGTATTTACGCATTTTACGGGATTTACTGCGCCCGCAGGTTGAGCGCGTGCGCGTGGACAGTCGTCGCATTTACGAGAAATTATGCGCGTTTTCGCGTCAGTTTTTACCCGAATTTGAATCGCGCGTGGCGTATTACTCGGGCGATCGTCCCTTGTTTGATTTGTATAACGCCGAAGAAGAAATCAATCGGGCTTTGCAGCGTGAAGTGCAGCTGAAATCGGGTGGTTATGTGGTGTTTGATCAGACGGAAGCCATGACTACGATCGATGTAAACACCGGCGCTTTTGTTGGCAGCCGTAACTTGGAAGAGACCATTTTTAAAACCAATTTGGAAGCGGCGCAGGCCATTGCCCGCCAGCTTCGCTTGCGCAATTTGGGTGGCATCATCATCATTGACTTCATTGACATGATGGACCCCGAACACAGCCGACAAGTGATCCGCACCTTTGAGAAGTCCCTCGAAAAAGACCACGTTAAAACGAAAATCACCAACTTGTCCGAACTGGGCTTATTGGAAATGACGCGTAAACGGACGCGTGAGAGCTTGGAGCGGATTTTGTGTCGGAACTGTCCCATGTGCAGCGGTCGCGGCGCTTTAAAAACCCCTGAAACCATTTGTTTTGAAATTTATCGAGAATTGATTCGTGAATCACGACAGTACAACACGGACGAGTACTTGGTCATCGCTTCGCAAGAAGTGGTGGATCGTCTCTTGGATGAGGAGTCGTCGAATGTGGCCGATTTAGCCGAACACGTGGGCGCCACCATCCGCTTTCAAGTTGAGACTTTGTATCATCCTGAACAGTTTGACGTAGTACCCACCTAGAGGAAAATGGCGGTGAGCAAATCGGGTGCAGCGCTCAAAGTCGTCAATGCCTTGTGGTTGTTGTTGATTGTGCTGTTGATAATCGTTGCGCTCTATGTGTCAATCGGTCGCTATGTGCTGACTCTGGCCAATGATCACCCCGAGCGTTTGGAAAAACTCATGGCGCAGGCCCTGGGCCAAGCGGTTTCAATCGGTAAGGTTGAGGGACACTGGCATTTTTTATCGCCTTCTTTGTCGGTTCGAGATGTGGTCATTGGTCGGGCAGCGCCCCCCTCGACCGCGCTGGCGACTGAGGGGGACGAAGGGCGTTTGGCGATCGGTTTTTTTCATCTGGGTTTGGATGTGTTTCGTACGCTGTCGGCCTTGGAGTTTCGCCTCAGTTTATTACACGTCCGTGACCTGTCGGTAAACGTTGAAATGGATGCGGGGCGTATCCGTCGAATCGATGGGTTGCGTCCTTTTGTGTCAACGATTGTGCCAACGAGCGCCGCTGAGTCTAGGTCAAAGACGCCCGAGAATACGGTGGCGAATTTGATGCCGCGTATGCTGCAAAATATCTTATCGGATAAAGGTATTATTTTCCAAAATGTGGATCTCACCGTGTCCTCGGATGACGCGGTGCAACGGTTTCATGTCGGACAATTAGCCCTACTTAAGTGGGATGGGCGTTATCACATACAAGGTGATGTGGCGTCGAGGGAGGATCCTTCCGCCGTGTTGTCTTTCAGCAGTGAATTGCAGGGTGAAATACTGCATCCCTTGAGTTGGCAAGGTCAATTTCAAGTGTCCTTGGATCGCGTGCCGGTATCGCCGTGGTTATGGCAGCGGGTACAGCAGGGGCTAGAACAGGGCTTGCCGCGCGACAATGCGCCGCAGTCCACTTGGCAATCGATTTTATCTGGTCAATTAAAACAACTGGAAATCAGCGCATCGTTACAGGGCGATCTGGAAGAGGCCAGCGTAAGCGCCTTGCACGGCACCTTGGCGTTACACGATCTGGATTACCGGTTTTCGGCTTCGGATTCCAATACGGCATCGATGACGAACGAGAGCGACGTGTCGCCTGGCGTAGCTTTGGCCTTGTTGTCGACCCGTTTTTCGTGGTCTGGGACTTGGTCCAAGCAGTGGCGTTTGCGTTTGGAAGACAGCACCATTCGGGGATCGGAAACCACGGTGAACTGGGGGCCAGTGTTCGCTTCGCGGGAGGCTCCGAATGAGGATCACGCTGCTGCGCTTCGGGTACAAGGTCAAGATGTGGCGATAAAACCGAGTGTAGCGGTTTTACTGGAAAGTGGTGTTCTAGAGCCTGGTGCTCTTGAGTCCGTCTTGTTGGAAAAGGGCTTGTTGGAAAAAATACGACCACAGATGTTGTCGCACACCCAGCCAGAAGGGTGGTTGAAGCGATTTGAGTTCGTACGTCACATTGATGCCTCCGTTTCAGAAGCCTCCGTTCCAGAAAACAGCGTTTCAGAAGCCAGCGTTTCAGAAGCCAATGTTTTAGATAGGCCCACAGCAATAGCTAATAAACCAAAAAAGGCTAATAAATCTAAAAAAGCGCGCTGGGAGGCGGCGCTTGAGCTGGAAGACGTGGGATGGTCTGCGGTGGAAGCCAGCCCGGGCTTGCGAGGTCTGAACGCGACACTGATTTTCGATCAATCGGGTGGGGTGGCGCAGGTGCGGGTGGAAAACGGTGAAATTGACTTACAACCGAGTTTTCGTGCACGTACGCCGATTGATGTTTTTTCCATGCCCGTACGCTGGTTTAAACGTGATGAGGGTGTGCGGGTGGAGTCGGGTATTGCCTTGGTGCGCAATGTGGATACCCGAGGCGCTGGGCTGTTTGCGCTGGATATACCCCGTGCGCGCTCGGGCGATCATGCGGATTCGTCTAAACCCATATTGTCCTTGGTGGCGACACTATCGGATGGTCGAGGAGAATCGGTTCATGGGTATTTACCCACCGCCCATATGCCTCCGGTATTGGTGAAGTGGCTCGATAACAGTTTAGTGAACGGGCATCTCGACAATGGGCATTTTTTGTATGAAGGCCCCCTTGCGCGTGTGCCATATGGTCAGAAAACCTTTCAAATGCGGTTTGAGGCTTCGGATGTGACGGTAGACTATTTTCCACCGTGGCCGAAGGTGACCGATGCGGCGGTTGATGCGTTTGTGGGAATTCGTGAAGGCGAATTTACCGTGAAATCGGGGCGGATTTATGATGCGGAACTTGACGAAGCGTCGATTGTGTTACCGTATTTTGAACGCAAAACCGCGCCGCATTTACGGATAAATGCTGCTGCTACGGGGAGCGTGCGTGATGGCGTTCGGGTGTTGCAACAGTCGCCTTTGCGAGAACCGGTGGCCGGTTTTATTGATGAGGTGGCGGGTACGGGCAAGCTGAAGGTAGCGCTTCAATTAACCATTCCCTTGGCGAAAGGTCGTGGCCACCACGCCCGCGGTCAGACGATTCCTGAGGATGTTGATGCGCCTGAGGATGTTAAAGCGGCTGAAAGGCGTGAAAAAATGGAAGTGGCTGCACAAATTCAGCTTGAGAAGGCGGACGTGTCCGTGCGTCCTTGGGGTTTGCAGGCCAATTCGGTATCCGGAGAAGTGCATTTTGAATCGAACAAAGGCTTAAGCAGCTCGACACTGACGGGCGAGCTTTTCGATCGACCAGTGACAGCGGCGATTACGACCACTTGGCGTTCATCAGGTGAGGCATCGAACGATGTCAGGCCGGTGACCGCTGTGCAACTCAAAGGGCGGATGACAAGTGAAGCTTTGCAAAAGTGGCAGCGCTTGCCCATTTTGTCGTTTTTGTCTGGTGAAACCGATTATGAGGCGACGATTACGCTGTATCCCAAATCCAGTAAGCAGGCGCCGGAACTGCTTGTGAGCTCGGCATTGGTAGGGATGGTGGTTGATTTACCCGAACCGGCAGGCAAGCCAGCGGAAGCGATGCGTGATTTTCGTTTTCGGTGGGGGTTTTCCACGCCGCATTATATAGACGTGTTATCTAAAGACGCGTTTTCCTTGGGGATGCGTATTCAGGACTCGGGTTTGGATGCTGTTTCAATTCATTTGGGCAGTGATCGTTTTAGACCGGCGCGTGAAGCAGGGGTGATGATCGAAGGGGTGGCGCCGACATTGCGTTTGACGCCGTGGTTGGATTTCATATCACGTTATCAAGAACGGGCAGAAGGGGAATACGCGAATGAGACTGAAATATCAGCGACGTCTGCGGAAACGCCCGTTACCAGTCACGGTGCTGAGCCGAAATCATTTGATTGGTTACAGCAATTGCGTTGGGTGGACGTGCGAACAGCGGATGTGGGTTTCGACAAACCCGCCTTAACTCAAGCCACCTTGCAGTTGGCGCGCATTACGGATACGTGGCGCGTCGTGGTGCACAGTGCTGAATTGTCTGGTTTGGTCACGGTGCCGCTGGTTTATCTTGAGCCGGATGCGCTAAAACGATTTTCCTTGGGGCGCACGTCGGAAGGGGTGCGTCAGCGACTGAATCAACAGCCTTTGACGGTGGATATTGGTTATGTCGTACTGCCGGAAACTCAAAGCACAGAAGTGTCTGCCGAGGTGTCTGAGGGATCGGCGATCATCAGACCGGATATGTTGGATGGTCCACCAAGTGTGGGCGCCATCCCGGAACAGTCTGATCTGCCTTTGGCGGATGGGTATCGGCGTTTGCCGCCGGTGAATGCGACGATTCGTCGGGTGCTGCGTGGTGAGCATTCGCGGGGTGAGTGGTCTTTTCAGACGCGTTTGACGCCCTTGGGCTTAAATTTTCAAAATATTTCGGGCACGATGAAAGGCCTTACTTTTGAAGGGCAAGGCGCTTGGGAGGCTCAAGTCGGCGGGCCAAAAACGTGGATAAAAGGGCAGGCGACGAGTCGGCAATTAGCCGATGCACTGGACAATCTGGGTTACCCGCCTGCCATTGAAAGCGAAGACGCACGCTTGGAGGTGGACCTGTCTTGGCCGAATCGACCTTGGGATTACGATGTGCTGCAAGCGGAAGGGAAATTAGCCACAAGCATCAATTCGGGCACTTTATTGAACATTAATTCCACCGCGTCGACGGTGCGCGTGATTGGATTATTAAATTTTGAAATGTTGACACGACGCATGCAGCTGGATTTTTCAGATGTGCTCAACAAAGGCATGCAGTTTAATGTGTTGAGCGGGAAATTTGACTTAGGGGATGGTTTGCTGGTCACGGATGATTTGAAATTGCGAGGCGCTTCCGCGCAATTTGATATAGCGGGTCGCATTAATTTGCGTGCGCACACGATTGATCAAGCGATGCGTGTCACCTTGCCGGTGACCCGTAATTTGGTCTTGCCGGCGGCGGCGACGGGGGGCTTGCCGGCGGCAGCCACGGCCTATGTGATTGAGAAAGCTTTGGGTTCTCAACTCGATAAACTGACCACCATGCGGTTTCACGTGACGGGTGATTGGGACGATCCGCAAATTACCACCGGCAAACGTCGATCGTCTTCATCGCAACGGGCGAATCGATAGCTTTGTTGTGAATGATGGGTGTGAATGATGGGTGTGAATCAATTTGTGAATCAATGTATGGCATCGGATTGTACTTTGCCCAACAGTAGTGCGTCCCCGCATTGAGATCAAGCGTGTTGTGTAAATTTCTGAAATATAACGTTTTAGTTTATATCCCTTCGGTATCCTTGACCTCCTTTTGCCGCGAAGAGCAACGAAATGTGCTCAGTTTGTAGCATATTTGCCTCTTGCTCGTAACCGGACTTTACCAATTGAAAACGTCTTCGTTAGACTGCTTTCACGTCGCTTGTTTCAGAAGTTGTTTCAGATTTAGATCGATGCAGTATCGTGTTGGATTTATAACACACTCATGCCAGAACAAAAATAATTTTTAATGGTTGTATCAACTGGATAGTTGGGATTGTGTTTGGCGTGTTTTTCCAGTCCGTCTTGTTTTATTTGAACTTTAATTGCATTGAAAACGATGAAAAATAATACAATATAATAAGGATAAAACATGAACACCATAGTAAATGGTAATGGAAATCAAGCAAAGTCGGTCATAGTTGCAGTCCACGATGGCGGGAAATCTATTGGGAAACCTAAAGATAAATTGAATTCGATGAATGTGGCTAGAGGTGATTTTAAACCTTCTGGTTGCGGTCAAGGGATGACAGGCCCAAATACCACAAGTACACTGGATCCTTTTCGTGAGGCGTACGGTGGGACCGTTAAGAATACCATTGAACAAGTGGCCGCCGGTCACGTTAAACAGGAGGATCTTCCTGATTTCCTGTCTCTGGAGTATGTGGCGGAGTGGTTGAACAGTGAAAATGAAAACATAAAATGGGCTGAAAAAAACGGCATACTCATTCCGCCAGAGTTAAAAAATGCAGTGACGCTGTGGAGCCACAACTACGCGAAGGCTATTTCGACGGAGTTTCAGGCGTATCATTTTGAGGACAGAGGACGGAAATACCATAGCCAAGATGGTGAAAAACCGGCCATTGAAATTGCACATGGTCAAGCGCTGCCACCGT
>JARRRL010000078.1:12800-18883 GCA_037380725.1 Gammaproteobacteria bacterium
GGTTGAGAAAAACCTGTTTGCACAGTTTCATAAAGGCGACGCCTTTACTCGACGGGTCGTTCAGGCGACGTATGTCTCGGATTTTGTGAAACAGTATGTGCAACACCGAGCGCTGATGTTGGGAAAGAAGTTGTTAGAAGAGGGGAAGGACAGTGAATTGGAAGACATGTTGAAAGTCTGGGGGATGGAGAATGGGTCTGATAGGAATGAACTCAACGAAACACTGAAGCCGTATATAGAGAATTATATTAAAACAAATAAATCTGGATGTGAGCTTGATTTTAAACCGCTCGTACTGGATCAGAGATTGACCAAAAGAATTCCGGCGTTAAACGAAATCTGTCGATTTGCCCTTACGTATTGCGCGGGTGTAAAGCGTTGGAAGGATAAAACTGGTAAGAAATTCGATAAAGATGATAAAAATGATAAGTATACTGTTTTTGATCTGTCTTCTGGAGGCGTCAAAGACGTTGAAAAAGACGAAAAAGTAAAACGGGAAGCTGAGCTCGATATGAATTGGGCTGTGCAGTGTTGGCAGGATGAAAAATTGAAAGAAAAAATAGCCGCGAAAATCAAAGAAGCGGCGCATGATAAAGAGGCGATTTTACGGCTCAAAGGTGAGTTGTATAATTCGGCGCTCTACGGCTTGAATCCACATGATCCGTCTCGACATGCACTTAACCGCGTTTTGTTGCGTTTGATCGGAGAACACCTCAACAATCCGGAACAGAGCGCTCCGGCAAGAATACTGTTAGGACCGTGTGGCGCACCGCAAGTATTGTGGAATATTTTGAATGGTCCACTGAGTGCTAATCGACATGTCAATGGACTGACCAGTTTGTATGACCCCCATTGTGGGGATTTTCATGAGATCCAAGGCTTGCAAGGGGATGCACACGACAGAACCTATATGAAAGTGAAAAAGGGAACGCGACTCTACGAAAGTTATGAACGTTTAGCCGATGCGGGCTTGTTGCAGGAAAAAGATGCGGACGGTCACGTCAAAGAAAAAATGCGTTACGATGAGGATGGCAATATCATTGTTCCGGTGGATTGTGTCCACAGTCAATTCATGCTGAATTGTGACGGCGCTGAAAGAGAGGTGAGTCGGAACCTAGTACGCGCGTTGGGTTATGAAAATGTGGAGGATGCTGAAGCAAAAATATCGGGTGTGTCTTGTGGTAAAGATGGTGCGGATGTACCCTATGATAAGATGAAAAAGCGTATTTTTGGCGAAGCAAATGGCACCTTACCCATGACCTTTGCCGTGGGATCAGAGAAGAAAACGCAAGAATTAATCACCGAAGGTTTGGAGTTTACCGCCACGCCAAAAGGATCAAATGATAAAAAATTAATCGGATTGTTCACGCAAAATCACGACGACGCCTTTCACTGTGATAGTGATGATGCCGTAGGCGACGAGATGATGCCTTTCCCTGGAGCAGAAAAAACTCCGACTTTAAACAATAAAGTTAAACCTGGAAACCGAAATCATTTGTATCACGAAGTGCTCAGGGAGGTGAACGGCGTAAAGAAAAGAAGTCGAGAGCAGATTATCGATGACATTCATGCGTTTATTGTGTCGAAGTCAGGGCCTCAGGGCGCTCAAATATCTACCCTAAAGAGATTGACAACTTTTTTAGGTTTACACAAATTTGATATCAAATCAATCAATGGATCCTCCAGTTTTAAAGGCGATGCGTTAGGCTGGATTTTGAGTGACCATAAAGCTGAAACGATTGCTGATTTGAAAAAAGACACCAGCTACGATGAAGAAAAATTAGTCAAATTGGAGCGCGACATCAAAAAAATGTTCCGTCTTTTTGAGCAGTATAAACATGATTTGGGTGGAGATTTAAATAATCAGAATTCAAAAAATATGTTGAAAGAAATTTTGAGTAAACCGGAGGGGGAAGATCGCACGAAATGTGTGAATAAATTTCGAGCTGAGAAGAATGAAATAAGTAAACAATCAATGATTAAAAAGTTGTGTGATTTTCACAAAAATTATACAACTGCGAAAAATACGAGTGATGCGGGTGATACAGGTAAATTGAATAAAATCATAAAAAAATTGAATGATTTGCTGGAGATATTTGAATCCGATGCCTGGGCCGTCGCGGCGCTTAAATCACTTAAATCGCTGGTGGCTCAGGAAGGACAGCTTGGTTCGGTTCAGGAAGGACAGCTTGGTTCGGTTCAGGAAGAAAAGCTTGATTCGGTTATTGAGACCTTGGCGAAGGAGCACACTCTGGATGTGTCTAAAATGGAAAGCACCCTGAACAATCTAGCACCGTATTTTGTATCGAATAATAAGTTGATTGTATCGAATAATAACTTGAACGATGTTCAAAGTGCGTCAGCCCCAGCGAAGCGTATTGACGCTGACGCCCCAGTACACTTTTATCCGCGTGCTCAGAGCAAACTTTCTAAGCTGTTCCGTGTTAATTGGAAGAATGGAGCGGGTAATCATCGATTGCCTGGTGGCGTATCGGGGGTGGTGACCGGTGGAACCTTTTTGGCGGGGGCTGGTATGGTGGCGGGAGCTACCGCCGCAACGGTTTTGAGCGGCGTGGGTGCCTTGTTCTCTGGTTTATTGGGTGCGATCGGGTATCAAGTGGAGCGCGATGCGACGATATCTGATCGGCGCTTAAATCAGAATAAAAAATATTGTAAAGAGCGTTTGGTATCGATGTGGAATGACATTGAAAATTTAAAGGAAAAGTTAATTTCAAATGATTATAATTTGAACGATAAATTATTAAAAGTTGTTCTCAAGCTAAACAGTCTTAATCCTAGGCTGCCTGTGCCTGTTAAAGACCTGGACGAATTAAAGCGGGCATTGAAAGAAGCGCAGGCAGCAGCAACGACTGAGTCTTCCTCTGAAGAGAGTCAATCCAAGCAGTTGGAAAAAATAGCTGAAATAGCTGAAGTAGATGCCTTGTTGAAAGCGATGATCAATACCGTGGATCGAATTAAAACGTACTCCGCTCGATTGGAGAACATCAAACGAGAGAAGAATGATAATTTCTTTGGGCACTTGACAGGGCGTGGTTACTTGCTTGGAGCTGGCATGATGTTAGCGAGCGCAGCGGCAACGGTTGCAGCCGTGTTTACGCCTGTCCCGGCTTTGGTGGCGGGTGTGCTGGGTGTGGCGGCTTTTGTTGATTTGGCGGCGGTCTATTTTAGTAACGCTATGAAGTCAAACAAGGAAGTGCACTTGAACGATAAAGCCAAGTTTCAAGCTGGAGAAGGGAATAGCAAAGTGGTGGGGTATCGTCGACAGGGTCTGTTTCGTTTTTATGATCGATCGAACTTGTTCAAACACATGAGTAAATCGTGGTTGCGTGGCGGGCTCATGTTGACGGGAATGGCGGCGCTATCGGCGGGGTTCGTCGCGGCAAATGTCTTTACGGCTGGGGCACCGCTGTTGATCACAGGTGCGGTTTTGGGAGGGGCCATGTTGTTGACTTCTGTGCCCTTATTTAAAGATACCTTCCAGCTCTTTAACCGCTATGCAACGTGGAAAACCCGATATGCGCGTGGAAACGATACCTTGCCACACGTGTGGGGGAAAAATTTTGTCGAAGATAAGAAAGAATATTGGAATTTAAGTAAGCAAAATGCGCAAGTGGGTGAAACCAATATGCGGATCATGCAAGAAATTGATAATAAAATGATTGCTAAATTAATTGAAAATGCTGCCGCAGGGAAGGCGAGCAATCACAAGGTGGCATTACCCGGTCGAGCGCAAAATTCGAGAAACAAATGGTCAACGTTTATGCAGGAGCGATTTTTGTCTCCAAACCGAAAAGCGGAGTTTCTCAAGCAAGCTATACAGGGCAAAGCGGATACGGGAGGGTTGCTGGATGAGAAAGAGCAAAAGGAAATTGTTCGCCCCTTGATTGCCTATAATATGCTTGATTATACGCTTTTAGAGAAAAATTCACTGGTTTTTCGTGCGAAGTGTTTGCTGGAGGAGTTGACGGCTTTTGAAAGTGCGGGTGTTGATACGGAATTGATGAATCAGGTGAAAAGTGAGTATGAGCACGTACTCAAAAGATTGAAGGGCACCAACGCGTTTTTGGCGGCAATGGATAAGTATCAAGATAGTGATAAAATGGACGATAATTGTTGGAGAACCATGACATCAAAATTCATATATCATTTGGGTTTGTTGCCGCAGGTCTTGGGCAGTCGCTCAGAGCAGAAAAAATGGGCTAAGGAAAGCGGAATTCATCTAGAAACGTATAAGGATAAACACATTGCGCATCTTGAGGTCGAAGATTTAGCTGAAATACCTCAGTGGATTCTCGATAATTTAATGAATAACAGTGATGAACATGTGTCAAATTTATACGCATATGTGCTGCCGAATTTGTTGTCGACAGAAGTCAGCGCCTTGTATGAGCGTGATGCGGCTCGGCGCGTGGAGCAGGTGAAAATTCCGAGTGAATCGAAATGGACGACAAAATGGACGACTGCACCAGCGTAATGGACGCCACTGGTCAACGTGTGTTGTGCAAAAGTGTTGTAAACAAGAGCCCGCTGTGATGCAGAAACGGTGGGCGAACGTTTACAACTGCGATTGCAGATAATTTTTCAGTCCGATCAGATCGATCAAATGTATCTGTTTTTCTAACCAGTCAGTGTGATCTTCTTCGGTGTCCGCTAACTGTTGGCGTAGCATTTCTCGGGTCTGGTAGTCCTGTTCTTTTTCGCACAGCTTGATGGCGGCTTTCAGGTTTTTGGCTACGGTGTATTCGGTATCGAGGTCGTTTTTAAGCATGCTGGGCACATCTTTGCCGACGTGAATGGCGGCAGGTGTCTCCATGTCTGGGACGCCTTCGAGAAACAAAATACGCGCGATGATCGCTTTGGCGTGGTTTTTTTCATCATCAAATTCGTGAGCGATGCGCTGGTTCAGTTTGCTCAGGCCCCAATCGGCATACATTTCTGAGTGGATGAAATATTGGTGCATGGCAGCGAGTTCACCGGCCAGTAATTGGTTCAGTGCGTCAATGACTTTTGGGTTACCGTGCATTACGCTTTCTCCATGGCGGATTGCAGATAGAGTTTGATGCCTATTTCGGTGATCAAGTTTTGTTGCGTCTCGATCCAATCAACTTGTTTTTCTTCGTGTTTGAGGATGTCAAGCAGCAAATGTCGACTGACGAAATCGCTGTTGTTTTCGCATTCGCTGATCACGTCGCGCAACAGGGCAATTTGCTCCATTTCCAAATCGAGATCGCACTGCAACATTTCGACCGTGTGTTCGCCAATGCGCAAACGTTCCAGATGTTGAAGATTGGGTAAGCCATTGAGAAACAGAATACGCTCGATCACTGCGTCGGCCTGCTTCATATCGAGGATTGATTTGGCGTAAACGTGTTGATTTAATTTTTCCAATCCCCAGTTTTTATACATCCGAGCGTGTAAGAAATACTGATTTATAGCTGTCAGTTTTGAGGATAACACTTTGTTGAGACGACGGATCAGAGAGGGGTCACCCTGCATGAGAAGCACCTGTAAAATCTGTTCAGGAAGAGAAACACGTTAAAGCAGGAAGCGTATAGCGCAGAGCATACGGAAAACTGAGGAGATGATCAACTTACTCCATTGGTTCTCGCTCCATTCGTTTTCGGTAAATGGTTTCAGCGTCTAAACGGAGGTCTTATGGGGGAGTGGTTGCCGCATTCGCTGCCCACACTCAAGGAGCGGTTTAGGTCGCGCACACTGCGAGCACCCATATTGATCGCTTGTTGAACTTGGTGTTCGGTGATGCAATTACAGATGCAAATATACATGGTTTCACTCTCACCGGAATGCTTAACATTTGTTTACGCTTTTTTGTGTACCATTTTGCCTACCATTTGTATGACTTACAGGTCTATTAACGCTGTCTTGGCGAGGTGAACATTCAAATAGTACATTATAATGATAATCTTTCTCATTTGCTTTTCGCAAGTTTTTTTACCGAAATATTGTCTTTTTTTACCTGCTTTTACTGGCGATGGCTTAAATCGTGGTGTTAGACGCCTGAACGGATCTGTGTTAAAACGTTCGGTTCTAGGGTTCTACGA
>JARRRL010000079.1:0-10541 GCA_037380725.1 Gammaproteobacteria bacterium
CACATCTTAAGAAAATCACGGCAGCCGGTGCTCAATTGTGTGGCGGAACTTCGTGCGGAGCGGGTGGATGCGGTTCCGGCGGTGTTTGAGACCATTCATTTGCATTTTATTGTATCGGGGCGGGCATCGCTCAGCGATAAGCAGGTGGCGCGCGCGGTATCGTTATCAGCGGAAAAATATTGTTCAGCGTCTATTATGTTGGAACGCGCCGGCGTGGTGATATCACACTCGCATGAGTTGGTCACCGTCGAGGGTGATGAATAGGGCGTTGCAACGGGCGCCGAGGCGTGTCGTTTCCGATCTTGCGTAAAACCTTTTTTAATCAAAGGTTTTTTGACAGAAGGTGTAGGAGGGGAGCTGCTATGGTTAATGAGCAGAATGCACTGAGATTGGAAGGTTTTAATAACCTCACCAAATCATTGAGTTTCAATATTTATGATATTTGTTATGCCCAATCGCCCCAGCACCGCCAGGAGTACATCGAGTACATCGATGAACTCTACAATGCTGAACGGCTCACTCAGATTCTGATGGAAGTGACCCATATCATCGGCGCTCACGTTTTGAATATTGCGCGACAAGATTACGATCCGCAAGGCGCGAGCGTTACCATGCTGATTGCAGAGCATGAAGTCGAAGGTGTGAACACAAAAGAAGAGCCGGGCCCGATACCGGCTTCTTTGGTCGGGCATTTAGATAAAAGCCATGTGACGGTACACACGTACCCGGAATCGCACCCAGATAATGGCATCAGTACATTCCGTGTAGATATTGATGTGTCCACGTGTGGTGTGATTTCGCCGTTACGTGCATTGAATTATCTCATTCATTGTTTTGATTCCGATATCGTGACGGTTGATTATCGTGTGCGTGGTTTTACACGCGATGTGGATGGCCGAAAACATTTTATTGACCACGAAATTAATTCAGTTCAGAATTATTTATCTCAAGATACCCGCAATGCCTATCAGATGATTGATGTCAACGTCTATCAAGAAAATATCTTTCATACTAAGATGTTATTGAAAAATTTCGATTTGAACGATTATTTATTTGGCACGGGGGTGGAGGCGTTGTCGCTGTCTGAGCAAAAGGATATTCGCGCACGTTTGCGTCATGAAATGCTTGAAATTTTTTATGGGCGAAATGTGGAAGGCGAAGACAGCAACGTCGAGTATTGATCGTGTGAAGCGCGTCGTGCCTAGTAGCGTCGTGACACCTGTGCCATAAGGCGAGATGTTGTCCACATGATGGACTGAATCCAAGTCGGGAATTCAACGCCACCGCGCTTGAGCGCTTCAGCGGCGTGTTGATTTTCTTCTTCCAGCATTTCGGCGAGGATTGCGGTGCTGTGTGGGTCGTGGGTGCCAATGGCGTCGATATGTTCTTGCAAGTGGCGCTTTACTTGATGCTCCGTGGCGTGAATAAAACCCAGGCTGATGCGATCACGCCCAATTCGTTCAAACGTTGGGCGCACCATTGCAAATGCGCTTCTTCTTCCTCCGCTGAATACAGCAGGTGCTCCGTTAAGTGGGGTGTGCGAGCTTGGCTGGCTTGCCCCAAATACAAGGCTTGTGCACACACCTCGCCTGTGTGATCGATGCGTAAATACGCGGCGATATCTTGTATTGTGCTTGCATGTGGTTTGTGGTTAAGCGCTTGTGGTGTTGGCGCTGTGTGTGGCTGAGGTGCTGGGCGTCGTTGTGGTAAAGCATTCGATACCGTAAGCCGGGCGTGGTCGAGTTGAGCCAGCCAGCGGTCAACGCGAGTGAGTTGGCGCGTGGACTGGCTTTGTGGGCCGCTGTATTGTAATTCACTGTTTTGTCGAGTGTTGTAAGCTCAGATGTGCTAAGCCCCAGTGTGTCAAATTTGTGTCTGGATTGGAAACGATGTGCTGTGAATGGGGTATTTTCTATTTTTGAACAAAAGCTTTAAAGCCAAATTGATGGATGAGATAAGCACCTAAAACGGAGCGACGTCCGCCTTCACGCGTCAGGACATAGGTGGTATCGGCTTCGAAATCGCTGATGCGAGTGCGCAGATCAGCCAATGGGATCACTAAGCGCGATGGGCGATCAGCGGGCAGTATCTCAACGGGAAGCCGTACATCGACCAGAACCACTTTTTCTGGACTGGCCATCAAGGCTTCGAATTCGGCGTTGCGGAGGTATTGAACAACGGGTGCTTCGAGCAACTTTTTAAAGTCGTCTTTGCCGAGGTGCATGAGGATGCCGTCAGAGACCATGGAGACGGTTGCATTGCGAGCGGTATCTCCGATTAACGCTTCTTCACCAAAAAATTGACCAGGCCTCAAGGTGGCCAACTCGTAAACATGGCCGGTGTCATTGAGGCGAGTTACTTTGCACAAACCCTTTTGAATGACAAAAAAGGTGTCCCCTTTTTCCCCTTCTTTAACGATGGCTTCACCTTGCGTGACGCTGCGTTCAGTAAATTTGGTAAACAGCTGTTGTAAATTGGCTGGTGGTACTTTTTGAAAAAGTTGAGACCCCAGAAGTGCTGACATCCAGTCGTGGTCTGCCAATGCGTCTTTGTCTGCGATGTCCTCGACCAAGTAGCCACCCGCTTGATCCCACGTCATGACCAAGTCCAGCCGATCCTTACCCAAGCAGAGTAAAATGACATCCGAAGTCGTGACGGCGGTTAAACGGTGTGGCTCATGGGTATCAAGGGCGCACTGGGTTTGATCACTGGGGGCGCAAATGTGTTGTGCTTGGAAGTGTTCATCCAGTAAATCCACCGATCCTTCAATGAGGAAAAACAAATCTTTGTTGGGTTGATTACGTTTGAAAAGAATTTTGCCTTTTGAAACGTGCAATTGTTTAATGTGATGACTTAGCTCATTGAGATTGCCATTGGATAGGCTGTCTAATGGGCTAAAACGTTTTAGCAGGTTGATGTCAATGTCGGATTCTTGAAACATACCTCAACTCTACGACGGCGTTTGTGTCGTGCTGTTATTTCTGGGGAAAAAATACACAGGATCCGAGCAGAGGAAACGCGTTTTCCGTCGAATGCCATTTATGAAGTATGGCAAAGGATTCATGATTTCGCTGGCTCAAAATTACGATCTGAATTGCGTTGCTGGATCATCGGGTGTTGGGCTGTGAGGCGCTGTGCGGATGAAGGCACAGTGCGCCTCAGGAGTGTGCACGAAGTGGCCCTTTAACGGCGTGCGCGGTGGCCGATGTCTGTGCGGTAGAAGCGGCCTGGCCACGTAATGTGCGTGGTGAGTGTATAGGCTGTGTCGCAGGCTTGTTGAAGGTCTTTGCCCAGTGCGGTGACACACAGAACGCGACCGCCGTCGGTGACAATTTCTTCATTTTCGTTCAGGCGTGTGCCAGCGTGGAAAACTTTGACGGTCTCGGCGGTTTTGGCGGTGTTAGGTGAGCCATGCTTGGGTAAGCCATGAATGACGTCGTTTTTGCGTACGCTGCTTGGATAGCCTTCGGCAGCCAGTACAACGCCTACAGCGGTTTGTTCATCCCAGTCGAGCTTGAGTGTGCTCAATGTGCCATTGAGGCAAGCTTGGCAGATTTCAACGAGATCGGATTGTAAGCGAAGCAAAATCGGCTGCGTTTCCGGGTCACCCAATCGACAATTGTATTCGATGACGTAGGGGTTACCATCAGTATCGATCATGAGTCCCGCGTATAAAAAGCCACGATAAGGCGTGCCTTCGTTGACTAAACCTTTCAGTGTGGGATGAATGATGTCTTGCATGATGCGTTGATGACAGGTTTCGGTGATGAGAGGAGCAGGCGAATAAGCGCCCATACCACCGGTATTTGGGCCTTGATCACCGTCGTCTCGGGCTTTGTGATCTTGCGAAGTGGCGAGCGGAATGACCTGTTCGCCATCTACGACGCAAATAAAACTGGCTTCTTCTCCGATTAAGAAATCTTCGATGACCACGCGATGACCGGAGGCACCAAAACGCTCTTGAAGCAGCATTTCTTGGAGCGCTGTGATCGCTTCTTCGCGGTTCTGGGCGATGACAACGCCTTTACCCGCTGCGAGACCATCGGCTTTGATCACAATGGGGAAGTTTTTGGTGCTGATGTAATCTAAGGATTGGCCGTAGTCGGTGAAGCTGCGGTAGGGTGCCGTGGGGATGTGGTAACGTTCCAAAAATGCTTTGGCATAGTGCTTGGATGCTTCCAGTTGTGCGGCGCGGCGCGTGGGGCCAAAGCAGGGAATGTTGGCGCGATCAAAAGCATCGACGATGCCCGCAGCCAGCGCTGCTTCTGGACCGATAATGACCAAATCAATCTGTTCGTTTTGCGCAAATGCAATCAGATTATCAATATCGCTTGGCTGAATATCAATATTTTGTATGCCAGGTTCGATCGCTGTGCCCGCATTACCTGGAGCAACAAAAACCGTTTTGGCTTGCGGTGATTGTCGTACTTTCCAAGCGATGGCGTGTTCACGCCCACCGTTGCCCACAATGAGTATATTCATGCAAAACCCCGATTCAGTTGGTTATGGTGTGTTCATACGTGGTGGTGTTTTGTGTGATGGTGGGTGCGATAGCGTAAAAGCGAACACACCATCACGGCTTGGCTAATGATTAAAGTGTCGTTTTCCCGTAAAGACCATGGCGATATTCGCGGCATTCGCGGCGGCAATGACTTCCTGGTCACGTACGGAGCCACCGGGTTGGATAATTGCCTGAACGCCTGCCGCAATGGCGGCTTCAATACCATCGGCAAAGGGGAAGAAGGCATCCGAAGCCATAACGCTACCGACTAAACTGAGATTGGCGTCACGCGCTTTTTCACACGCAATGCGTGTACTGGACACGCGACTTGTTTGCCCAGCTCCAATTCCCAAGGTTTGTCCATGGCGGGCAAACACAATTGCGTTGGATTTTACAGCACGGACGACTTTCCAGGCGAAGACTAAATCCGCCATGAGTTCAGCGGGGGCTGGCGTGTGAGTTACCACTTCCCAGGTGCTGGTGTCATCGTCACTGCTGTCCGGCGATTGCACCAGCAATCCACCGTTTATGCGTTTGCATTGCCAGGATTGCCCAACGGAGCACGTGGTGCTGGGATCCCAGGTGGCTAAGGACAGCACGCGTAAATTGGGTTTTCGACTGAGCGAGGCTAAAGCGTCTTGGCTGAAACGCGGTGCGATCAATACTTCTACGAATTGCTGCTCGATAATCGTATCGGCTAACGCGGCGTCGACCTCGCGGTTAAATGCGATGATGCCACCGAAGGCGGAGTTCGGATCGGTTTGCCATGCCTTGGCGTAGGCGTGTTTGAGCGTGTCGGCGTAGGCTATCCCGCATGGATTGGCGTGTTTGACGATGACACAGGTCGCTTCGGTAAAATAACGAATCGCGTCCAGCGCCGCATCCGCATCCGCCAGATTGTTGTACGACAAGGGTTTTCCCTGTTCTTGCTTTGCCGACACAAGGCTGGGTTGCGCTGGGAATGCGTCGCGGTACAAGGTGGCGGCTTGATGTGGGTTTTCCCCATATCGCAGATTGGCCTCTTGCTTCAAGGCCGGTAGAAAGGTCTCCGGAAAAGGCGTGTCATGAGGCGTGTTTTCAAACAAATATTGACTGATGACGCTGTCGTAATAGGCGGTGTGTTGGAAGGCTTTTAAGGCCATTTGTTTTCGAAAATGGTGCAGCGCTTGCTCATCCTGTTGGTTCAGGATGTGTGAGAAGTCCTGGTAATCGGCAGGGTCCGTCAGTACGGTGACGGAACGGTGATTTTTGGCTGCGCCACGGATCAGCGTCGGACCACCGATATCGATCTGTTCGATGGCTTGGGTGTGTGTGCACCCAGCTTGGCTGATGGTTTCAGCAAAAGGGTATAAATTTACCACTACCACATCAATGGTGGGGATGTCGTGTTCGATCAATAGGGCGTCATCCGTCCCTCGGCGCGCTAAGATACCACCGTGTATTTTGGGATGTAATGTTTTGACGCGTCCGCCCATCATTTCGGGAAAGGCGGTCACCTCACTGACTTCTCGAGCAGGCAGTTCGGCTTCTTGAAGTGCGCGGAATGTACCGCCCGACGAAAGAAGTTGGAAGCCATGAGCGATTAAATTTTGAGCTAATGTAATTAAGTTGGTTTTGTCGTAAACACTCAGTAATGCGGTGGGCTTCGTGTTTGTTGACGATGCTAATGTTGTTGGTGTCGTTGGTGATGAGTTAGTAGTCATGGGCAGAGTCGATCCTAAAACGAAAAGTAAGTCAGCCATAAACGGCAAGAGGGGCGATGTTGCCATCGCCCCTCATTTGATTTTGATGTCAATGCTCCAATTTGTTGCTGTGATGCCGAGCAGTACTTCAAAAGCGGGCTCTTCGTATTGCTACAGTGAACCGTGGTAGGTCTTACTTGGGCAAGCGCTTAAATCAAATTAAACCATATTGCTTCAGCTTTTTGCGCAAGGTTCCGCGATTCAATCCCAGCAGCATGGATGCTTTGGTTTGGTTGCCGCGCGTGTATTCCATCACAGTTTCTAACAAGGGAGCCTCGACTTCAGAGAGCACCATTTGGTATACGTCAGTAACCGGCTGTCCATCCAGGTGTGCAAAATAATTGCGCAGCGCCTTTTCGACGTTATCCCGAAGGGTTTGTGACTGCTGGTCTGCTGATGTCGTCAAGTGTTGTTTGAATGATTCGTCACTTGCGCTTTTGGCCTGTTCGACCAATTTCTGAATTTCTTCGTTGCTGTTTGCAAAAGTATCGTTCATGCCGCCATTTCCTCTCCATTGATTAAACGCTCTAAGTAATCCTGAGCACCGGCCAGTTGCTTTTTGGGGCAGTCAATCTGGTTAAAAATTTGACTGAATTGCTTTCCGCCAGGGAGAGTCTCAACGTACCACCTAACATGCTTTCTGGCAATACGTTTACCGGTTTCTGCGCCGTAGAAATCATGCAACGAGCGCAAATGACCTAAAACAACTCGGGCGATGCCAACGAGTGGCATCTCTGGCAGAAGTTCCCCTGACTCCAGATAGTGATTAATTTCCCGAAACACCCAAGGTCTCCCTTGAGCGCCGCGTCCCACCATGACACCAGCTGCTTTCGTGTGCGTTAACACACGATGGGCCGTGAGCGGGTCCGTGATGTCGCCATTGGCAACAACCGGGATTTGTACCGCGGCTACGACGCTAGCGATTGTATCGTACTCGGCGTTACCCGTGTAGCCGCAAGCTCGAGTTCTTCCGTGGAGAACAAGTCGCGCAACGCCAACCGATTCGGCGATCTTTGCAATTGCTACTGCGTTTTTTCTATCTGGACTCCAACCAGTGCGGTACTTCAGTGTGACCGGAACTTGCACGGCATTGGTGACCGATTGCAGAATCTCCGACACGAGTTTTTCATCTTTTAACAAGGCTGATCCTGCCGCCTTCGAGCACACTTTTTTAGCGGGGCAACCCATATTGATGTCAATAACTTCAGCGCCCAACGCTTCACACTGTTTTGCTGCTGTTGCCATTGCTGTTGGGCAATGGCCGACAATCTGAGTAACACGCCATTTTTCGTTTCCAGAAAAGAGACACCGTGTCATCGATTTGTTCGTCCGCCAGAGACGGTGGTTACTGGACACCATCTCCGATGTTACCCAGGCGGCACCAAATGACTCACAGATCTGCCGAAACGGTAGGTCTGTGACCCCAGCCATCGGAGCCAGTGAAACGAGTCCGGGTGTTACGGCTAACAGACGTTTCTCCTGTTGTGTGTCAATCCACTGTGTGCCTGTCACGGTATTCCTTCCTAAATGCTCGTGGATTTTATCCAACCCTATACACAATGTCTACGTTGTAACCAACAAAAAGCTTATAGTGTGATCAGATGTATTCCTTTTGTGTCCTGATCCTAATGGACTCTTGCTTTGAAGTCCAGACTGAATGAGTGATTGGTTCACGCGAGGGCGTGGTCTACGAGCGAATTTCGGAGTTGTGATAAAGCTTGAGTTGGTAATTCGTAGCTTCATTTCCTGGATTTAGAATTTCAAGCGTAATGCGTAGAGGTTGTTGGACAGGCATTAAATCCAATTTTTTTAATGTGTCACCTCGATACTCGTCTGGCGTAAATCGCCGACGAGCTAGCAGGTCGCCAGACAGCGAGGTAAAACTGAGTTCGATGTCTGGAAAAGCCTGCGGAAATGGAGCTTCGTTTTTCAAATTCAGATCGACAATGAGCGCATTTTGCTCTTGATCGGGGTGTGCGCGTACCACAAGCTTCGTCCCTTTGATGTCTTCAAAACGTTCGAGGGGTGGTGGTGTGCAACCGATCATCGTACAGATGGATTCGTAGTAAGGACGATACGTAAAATTTTGCGCGAGCCGAGGTGCTTCAAACACAAGAATTTGTACCGCCAGTGTGATCGCGGCAAGCAGGGACGCGCAGAAATAACCCCAGTGAAAAGGCGGATGTTGAACCGGAGAGGCGGATAATTCCGTGTCGTGATGATCGTCCAGTTCTGGCATCAGCGAAGACAAAGCGGATTCGGGCGCTTCTTTGGCACTCGCATCTTTGGCACTCGCATTGGGCGCGGGGTTGATGTCAGCGGTGTCCTCGTGACGCTGTTCACTCAGTGGGATTTTGGCTAAATCACTGAGCGTAATGGTTGACTCGTTGTCCGCTGTTTCCGCTGTGTCGTTGGCAGCGTTGGATTGGTCGAGTGCTTTTTTGATGTTTTCGGCGATGTGGCGTGATTGATTGTCGAGTTCATCCAGGAGATTGTTGGACCAGTTTTGCGGCGTGTGAGGCGTTGATGCGTTTGGTTTTGATGAGCTCGGTGTTCCTTGAGACTCGGTTTCTTCTGCTGGGGGAATCAGCTGAGGTGTAATGGGCGTCTCTGAGGCCTTGTCTTGCGCCGTGTTGTTTTGTGCGGTGTTGTTTTGTGCGGTGCTGGGCGCATGTTGAAGGGTTTCAGCTTGCGCTGCTTTTTTTGCTTCCGCCAAGGTCTGTCGCAGCGGTGGACGTAAGCCCGATTGTTGATAATCTTTGACGTGGGGTTCGTTGATCAATGGCGGGAGGAGAGGGGTGTCCGTGCTGCAGGGCTTGGTTTTTGGGTTCGGCGTTTCATCAGTTGACGGTTTCTTTTCTGATGGAGCAGATGTTTCGGTGGGGGTATCGGTCGATGGCGTGGACAGGAGTGAATCGATGTCGCCGTCGATGTGATTGAGTTCGGTCAGGAGGTCTTTAGCCCACTGATCGTCTTTGAGTTTGGTGGCAAGTTCTGGGTTGTTTTGGAGGTCTAATTCGCTGGCGAGATATTGGTAAATTTTTTCAATATCACTGGTGAGAGCTTGAGTCCAGTGTGGGTTATCGGCGCGCGAGGCGGATGTATCCGCGTTGGATTGTTCAAGATGGGATTGTTCAGTACGGGGAATGGTCTGTGATGGTTTGAGCGCCAGGTTGTTGTTCTTGGCAATGTGATGGGCAGTTTTTGCGGTGTGACTGAGCTTAGCGACGTGATCATTGGCGTTAAAAACTTGCATGCAGGCGCCACAACGCACAGCACCCTGAGCCGCATCCAACTGGTTTTGGCTCAGCTTGAAAGTGGTGGAACAGTGTGGGCATTGCGTTGTGAATGACTGCATGCGGTGAAATCCTTTACCTTTATTACCAGCGTCCTATATTGAGCAGCCAGATGAACAATTACCCATATGCGCATGGGTACAGAATGGCACTTAAATAAGAGCATTATTCAATAAAATCATATGGTTACTTTATTTTCAACCAGATGAGATAGCAGGAGAAAACTCGTTCGGAAGTGGTAAAATGTTTGCAACTATATCATCTATTCACCACGTCCTAGGCCAACTTATCATGGATAACTGTACTCACTGGACGACGCATCGGCAAGCCTGTATTGTGAAACAGGTTCAAACTGTCGATTCCAAACGTTCTTTTAATCCTCATGTGTTGTGTCAGACTATCTTGATTCATCATTGTTTTCGCGTCTTCTTTCCTTCACACCTTCATAAGTCACTCCGCCAGTGAATAGCAAATAGCGAATACTGTTTATAACCCACTTCATAAACTGGTTCACTTGCACACGCCTTTCAGATTAATATTTTCCGGGCGCGAACAAAACATTTCGATTGGAACGAGACCTGGTTTCTACCCCGAAACTATCCGAAGTATTGTTTACCAATAAATAACCACCAATAATTTTTACGAACAATGCCATTCCACATCATAAGACATTGCGGGCAAATTGGGGAGGGAAAGAGATTTTCAAGTCAGCTGTGATTGCTGTGAATCTGTTTGCCCGCGATGAGTATCCAATCTTCGTGTTGTGTTCGTGCTGTGGGTTGCAAGTGCTCGCGATAGGCGTGTTCAATGGCGTCTGCTTGTTCATGCAGCAGTCCCGAAATAGCCCATATTCCTTGGGGTTTGAGTAAGTGCGCGAAATGCTGGCGTAATGACAACAGCGGTTGCGCAAGGATGTTGGCGATTAATACGTCGTATTGCTGCTGCGTGTTGCGCAGTAATTCGGGACCACCGATGTGAAGGCGATCTTGTACATGGTTTTTT
>JARRRL010000080.1:0-8700 GCA_037380725.1 Gammaproteobacteria bacterium
CGTCAAGCAGTGCTTGGCTTTTGAAGCGTCCCTCCCGCTCTGTCCTTAAAAAAAGGCCCAGTACAGTTATCTTCTTGGTTGGCTATTCTTGCAATTGGTTCGTTGATGCAGCACATAAACCAACTGATGGAGCACAGCCGACTTCGGTATAACTCGGCTCAATCGGATACACAGCGCATTGCTGACTCATCGAGCGGCTTTCCAGATAAATAGTCTCAGATAAATAGTCTTGCACTGCAGTTGGACCGCGAAACAGCTTACACCAGCGCTCTACTACTTCTCGCATACTCCAATGTTGAGTGATGCAATCATCCGCACACAAAACAAGATGCTAATGATTGGACATGATGGCATAGCTGGCAACTTCAGGGAATGGGTGCACAGCTTTGTACAGTGCTACAACGGTTAGCATCGACACAGCGCCATGCGGTGGTTGGTCAAGAAAGACTCGAAACTGGAATCGGGTGGAGGAAGTCTGGCTGAGTCCGTCGAAGGAACATCAGGCGACCAAGGGCCAAAACTCCAGGGCTACTTGATTAATGGACGCGACAACTTTCTTGATAAACACCAGTTTACAAGGCGCGACGCATATCCCGGATATTTACCGGAATATGCGTCTGAAATGACTGGATATCTGGGATCACCGTCGTATTTAACGCTTTTTCAGGGAGTAGATGGTGGTTGGTGAGATAAGAGTATATGCTATAACTAGTTGAATAGAAGATGTTTTTATGAGATTCTAACGTAATCTTAGAGATGCTATGCTCCGGAATAAGGGGCGAATACGACGATGAATAAACTGTTAGGAAAATCAAAGGATAAACACAGTGTCAGATGCACCAGAAGGAATGATTCCTATTGAGGAATTTGCAAAACTGAAAGGGATTACTGAATCCAAAGCAATGGATATGGTAAGAGATGGATTTTACGCTGGTCGTAAAGTCGGTGAAAATTGGTATGTCGATGCATCTGAATCAACTAATTCAGCAAGCAAACCATCCAAAACTAAAGGCTCCGTTGTTGTTTCTAGCAACGGGTCAACCAACGAAGTTGTGGTTACTGATATACAAATGCCTTTTATTTCCATGGTGGTATTCATGGTCAAGTGGGTTATTGCTTCAATCCCGGCGTTCATAATTTTATTTATAATATTCACCGTAGTTGCAGCAATATTTGGCGTGCTTATCGATGGGTTAAGTAGCTCTTGGTATTAAATGCCTAACAAGTGCCATCAATCGGACTTGGGTAAACTGTCACCGTTTTTGCAAAAAGACGCAAAAACACCGCCACTTCACCCAAGCCGTTGTGGCAGGCGTTAGCGCAACGGAGATATATGTCTTACTACCAAGTATTCTTAAGCAAAGAAACTCTGGAGCATCATTTCAGCACGTTCCAGTTGATGCTTCTGAAAGTGAGCTTTTGTCTAGAATCGTTAAGCCATACAGGAAGGGTAACAATATATTTCATGATTCCACTGTCATTGATTGTGGTGATATAGAAAAGAGCAGGATCCTCCTCACTGAGGATAGGAACGAGAAGGCGCGTGAAAAGCTGAATGACGAAAGCTTAAAGTGAAGAGATGAAATGAATCGAGGGTCTGATTCAATGGTAATAATCAGTCCCGGCGGAGGCTATGACACAGAGGATGTCTTGGAGGTTGGGAATGATGTCACAGAAAATTATATTAAAAAGGTCCACCGGGTTATGGTAAAGCGCTAACAATGCGTTCGTGTGGGACGATTCGCCGTTATGTGAATGCAAGGAGCATACATTGAAATATGAATGGAAATATTCAGCGAATAATATCGACTGGGAAGAACTTTCTGAGCTATACAAGTTGGCCCCTTTAGGTGATAAAGATCCAAATAAACTTGAAACTGCATTTTTCAATAGTTTGTTTAAGTGCTTTGTTTTTGATGGGAATAAATTAGTTGCTGTTGGGCGAGCATTAGCAGACGGAACAGATTGTTCTTATATTTGTGATGTTGCGGTCTTGCCCGAATATCAAAACGAGGGGCTTGGCAAAGCAATTGTATCAAAGTTAGTTGAGCTATCTGACGGACATAAAAAAATAATATTATACTCATACCCAGGTAAAGATAATTTTTATAAAAAACTTGGTTTTAAGCACATGTGCACCGCAATGGCTATATTTGAAAATCAAGAGCAGGCAGTAGAGCGGGGCTTGGTTAGGGAAGTATAAAATCAAAAAAACAACCTCATAACAAGTGACTGCTACGGATGCAAAATAGTTGTTATCTTTTGTACATTTCGCCCCTCGGCACAAAAGCAGCCAGCTATTTCGCGCCACAGAGCAATGCGTGTATGTGTAAGGAGTAGGGATAAGTGTCAAGTCCAATGTATAAGGAATATGCAAAAGAATACGATGCTGCTGTTCAGGAAAATTTGTACAATGCAAAATTTGAACGCCCTTCATTACTTAGTCTTCTACCTTCGCTGGACGGTAAGAAGGTTCTTGACTTAGCTTGTGGTCCGGGAGTATATGCTGAGGAACTTATCTCTAGAGGGGCCATTGTCACAACCATTGATAATTCCGAATACATGATCGAAATAACTCGGTCGAAAATAGGTGCCAATTACAATTGCTATGTTCAAGATATTTCGATTGGATTGCCACGTGAAGAAACAGGCTATTACGACGCAGTAATTTGCCCCTTAGCAATTCACTATCTGGAAGATCTTAACCAGTTATTCTCGGATGTTCGACGGGTATTGAAGAGAAACGGTGTTTTTATTTTCTCAACTAATCATCCGCACGTTGATTTCAGAAGTTCACCATCAGGTAACTATTTTGCAACTGAAAAAATTACTGAGGAATGGCACACATTGGGAAGACCAATTCCGGTGACTTATTTCCGAAGACCAATAAGTTCTCTGGCAAGCTCCATTTCAAATGCAGGCATGGCTATTTCTAACATTTCTGAAGGTTTTACAACTGATGAACTTAAGAAAGTTTCGCCAGAACTTTATGAAAAGCTTTCAACTAAGCCAAACTTTATGTTTTATGTGTGTGTACCACATTGGGAAACACATAATAATCACGGGCACTGCGACTCGTAAACACGCGCGTGCCGTAAGCGTTATGCACTAATATGACTAAGCTAGAATATTTAAATCGAGTGAAGTTGTAGTTATTTCAACGCTTCGCGCCTACACTACGGTCGCAGACTGCGGCGTTAGGCTATATCGGGAGATATCATGCTATCCATTTTTACAAAATTGGCGGATTGGCTTGTTTACGCCGTGTTTGGTCTAGATCCTGACTCCAAGCTTGGTGGGGCTGCCCACTTTTTCGTCGAAGATACAACAAAGATATTTTTCCTTTTAGTCGTGATGATTTATGTCATTGCTCTTGTTAGGGCATCCCTCGATATCGAGAGGGTGCGTGATTACTTGGCAAAAAATAACAAAATTTTTGGGTATCTAATGGGGTCGACATTTGGCGCGATAACGCCCTTCTGCTCCTGTTCCAGTATACCGGTGTTTCTTGGTTTTACTTCTGCAGGTATTCCGGTCGGTATTACAATGTCCTTTCTTTTAACTTCTCCGCTAATTAATGAAGTGGCGGTTTTGCTGTTATTGAGTCTGGTTGGTTGGGAAATAACCATTGTTTATGTTTTGCTTGGAATGGTCATTGGTATTATGGGCGGTATCTTTCTTGATCTAATTCGTGCAGAAAAACTTCTGCAGCCTTTTGCACTAAAAGCTTATGAAACAGCGACAACTTCAGGTGATGAGTACAATCATAGACCTATACTTTCATTTTCAGAGCGCCATGATTTTGCCAAGACCGAATTGTTGGATATTTTAAGTCGAGTATGGAAGTGGGTGTTTATTGGGGTTGGATTAGGCGCAGCCTTACATGGCTTTGTTCCCGGTGCATGGCTTGAAGAATACTTGGGAAGTGGCCAATGGTGGTCTGTACCAGTCGCCGTTCTGGCGGGTATTCCCTTGTATTCAAATGCCACAGGTGTAATTCCTGTAATGGAAACTTTAATCGTAAAAGGGCTTCCACTCGGCACAACATTGGCATTTTGTATGAGTACAGTCGCAGCGAGTTTTCCAGAATTTATCCTGTTAAAACAGGTCATGACGTGGAAACTACTGGCGATTATTTTTGTGCTCTTGCTAATGTCATTCACCCTGGTCGGCTGGCTCGTAAATATGGCCTCTATATTTTAAGGAGAAACTTGTGAAAGAAATTAAAGTACTTGGGAGTGGCTGTACAAAATGCATTAAGACCGCGGAACTTATTCAGGTGGTTGCTAATGAGTGTGGAGTCCAGGTTAAGATCGTCAAAGAGTCGAGCCCCCAAGCCATGCTCGAATATGGAGTAATGAAAACACCGGCTGTAGTTGTAGATAACCGACTGATGCACTCAGGAACGGTACCTGATAGAAAACAAGTAGAGCAATGGTTGAAGTAGCTTAACGAAAAGTTTGGTGTCGATTTTAAGATGCTCAAAATAGGAGGGATGTTTTCGGGGATGTAACCGTTTTTGTCATCCCGTAGAATTTTTCCGGTCAAATCTGCAAGCTGTAAGTATTCCTCAAGCCTGAAAGGAATACCGCTTGGTTCCTCCAAGCAGGCGTCTCCAGCAAATGTATGCAGTTACTTTGTTTTGCAGGTACTTTGTTTGCAGGTACTTTGTTTGCAAGTACTTTGGCGTGACCGCTAGCGCATTGATGTATGTGGCATGTTGATTTTCTTTGATTCGATCTTGTATCGAGGTCAAATCCGATGTTTCCGCTGTGTTTGCCATTTGCGCTCGGATTCGGTTTTAATCAACATAGGCCATGGCGGAGAGGACGGCAGATTCGTCCAGCAACGCTTGACTTTTGAAGCGTCCTTTCCGCTCTTTCCTTAAAAAAAGGCCCAGTACAGTTGTCTCGCATACTCCAATGTTGAGTGGCGCGATCATCCGCGCACAACACAAGATGATAATGATTGGACATGATGGCATAGCTGGCAATATCAATCGAAAAGACAGTAAAAAGCAGTATCAGCTGGTCTGCGATTCATTGTCAGCGATTCTCGAAGTTCTTGCCAGACAACGTGTCTAGATCACATAGAAATGATCGGTGTACACAGCGGGAAACGACGTGATAGTAAGGTGTGTCTTCTAAGCTGATGAGCAAGTTTCTAGGCCTCGTCATAGCGATCTTGATATTATAAATAAATATATATACAGTTAACTAATCCTAGAATAGATCGTTATTGATGCCAATTAGCTTGAGTGGTGTTCGTCTAAAAAGCAAGATTATCTTGCTAGCCTTATATCAGAAGAAACCTTAAATAATTAAATACTTTTTCATAGATATGTGCGCGCAGATGAACTTCACTTCACCCTCTGGGTGAATTCTTTGAAGGGGTTCTCAGAGAGGATATATACTTATATTGAAGCATTTTGTTTTCTTTAGCGTGCGTTGAACCTGCGGATTTAGGAGAAACTTCTACGGATATTTTTCCAGTTTCCACTTGACTTTGCATTCTGGGTTCGCAGATACTCCCTCCAAGGGGCTCCTTTTGGGAATGTTTTGCTTTTGAACTTAGCATTTTACATTTGTGAGCCCTTTTTTTCATTGAAAAATCACACAGTTTTGCCCCAGCGACTCATTCAGGAGTGTCAGAGTGCCGCAAGTGAACATCGCGCAGACATCCTCATCGGGATCATATTCAGTAGTAAAAGAGTGCACAACCACGCCCAGCATGAGCGGGATCGATGGTCGACTGGTTACAGTGCAG
The DNA here is from genome assembly GCA_037380725.1 of Gammaproteobacteria bacterium. Taxonomy (GTDB): domain Bacteria; phylum Pseudomonadota; class Gammaproteobacteria; order Pseudomonadales; family JANQJO01; genus JARRRL01. The sequence goes on from JARRRL010000080.1 coordinate 5,767, forward strand.
CCATCTACATTGAATAATGAAGATCTCGTCAAGCCGTCACCTGAGCATATATCAAAGATGTTCGGTGTAAGGCTAGGCATTAATTTGTCAGGAGACAGGCTTAACTATCTTGAACGGAATGGCGTTATCTTGACAGAAGGAAAGATACGGGCCGCGACGAATTACTCCCACAAAATAGAAACAGACCATCGGGATTCGCTAAACATTCAATTTCAGTTGAATCGTATTAAAATTGCTGAAGTTCCTTTGCCGCAACAAGTAAAATCATATTGTCTGAAGGTGCGCAATGTGCTGGAAGTAATTCCATTGATGCTCCCGGACAAGAACGAAACACACACAATACCCATCGAAAAATATTTAGCTAATCGTATTTCTACAGGTGTGTTGTCACATGTAAAATATCATGGTTGCGAATTCTTCTGTGGAAACAGCCGGGAAGAGATGCTCAATTACTACGCGCATCTCGGCTTCGATCAAGCCATTAGTATTTCCAGTAATACATCAACAAAATTCGATTTCTTCATTCGTGCAACGACTGGTGAGAAACGACTTGTCCTGAGCGGCATGAGCAGTCTCACCAGACTCAAGCATCAACTGTTACAATTACATTTTGCAGATGTTGATTTTAATCGAGTAAAGCTCGTAGGTTGCATTGATGCATTAAAGGCTAAAAACAGGTGTGACCTACGTAACGAGTTACTGCAGCTTCCATCGATCTCAAGCAGAACGCTTTTCATTGGCGCCCGTTGGCAGATCATGGAATTTCTCGGCAAACAAATTTACAATATTGACGATTCCGCGACTGAAGGCACCGGATATGATAGGCTAGGCGTCAAAGCGCATAAAGTTTCTGATTTCATATTTGACTCCGCAACCATCGATCTGGATGAATATCCGCATCTTATTGCCGCACTTCGTATGCCAAATGGTGATTTAGCTTACGATGCAATGAAGGAATTCATTGATTGTAACTTCAATCAGGTAATTATGTGTGGTGCCGGAGGTCGATTGTCGGGCGATGCGCAAGTCGGGGATTACATGCTGGTAAAGCACAGTCAATATGGAAGTCAAAGCATTTCATTAGAACACAAATGCATTCTCTTTCCGAAAGGAAAATCTTTCGATAATGTGAAACTGATGAATAATGTCACGGTCGACTCTCCATTACAAGAAACACAGCGCTGGCTTAAGGAACATAGGAGTTTTGGCAACGTTGATGTTGAAACTGCACATATATTTCATGCAATTATGGAAGCAGGCCCTAAAGTAAAAGTTCTTCCTGGGTTATTTGTATCAGATGTGGTTGGGGAGCATCCTCTGCAGGGTAAGATTAGCACCGCGGACGCGTATCAAAAATTACCAGGACTTATTACCGTTGCGTTAGGAATAATTCGAGCGCATCGTTCATAATTGTTGTTAAAATCCGGAGTAGAAAGCCTATGAAGAGTAATATTTCAGTTTACCATATGGTTTACCTTAATGGAGGCTGGCCTCGATGATTACTCATAACGTACAGATGCAAAGAACGCTTGACTCTTATAACATTGATTCCAGTCTCGGTAGAGAAAACGTTTCAAGTAATGCAAAATCATTGCGACGAACCAATTCATTGCAGGGTTGCATGAAAAAAACAGAAAGTGTAAAGAATACAGAAAGTGTAAAGAATACAGCGATAACCCCTAGTTTTTTATTTCATCTTAAAGAAGACCGCGTTTACCTTGAGTCCGGAATTTATGTGTCTGATCCCTTGGTTGGGGATGGCTATGGGGAATTTAAATTTTATGATGGTGTAGGATTGGTTAAATATCAGTCCGAAAATTGTTATTTAAAACAATTTACTCAAGAGCGTTTGAAAGAATTAAGTTTGAAATTACGCGAGCAGAAGGTAACTTATTTTTTGCGTGATTTGCTTGATCGCCGCGATAAAAAACTGATTGCAAGGTATGAGTCCCATAAAGATGAATTTGCTATGCTGGATGATTTTATCATATTTCCAAACTTACCGCACATGTCATCTTTTTCGAGTTTATCATCAGAACCTCTTGCTCGATTGAAGGACAGTAAACATGGAATTATCCTTGGTGCATGGGCTATACATCCAAATCAATGCATCAATTTTATTGAGGAGATATCCCCGGAAGCGGCATCCATGATAAAAAATAGATTACCGATAATCAATGAATACCAAAATGACAATAGAGCAATAAAAGAAATAGAAGCCGATACTGGTATTAAGTACTTGACATCCATTCTGGATTTGGATAAATCGGATGTGCCTGCTTTAATTAATTTACAGAATAATGTTCTCGCGCATATTAAAAAAGTTTATGATGTGGATCAATCTGTTGATGATGTGAGAATGGCGTTCCATTTTCCTATTTCAAAAGAAAATGCAACCTTGCACTTGCATGTTTCGATTAATCGCGCTCATCATCCTTTGGATCTTGCGAGAAGTTTTGATTTGGGTCAGCTTATCACTGATCTTAGCCACGATAAAACAGTTGCTGAATTAATTCTTGAGCGTGATACAAGTGGTTATGGTAAGGGAGGTTACCTTGTTCCGAAAACGGATAATGCGACAACCGGCAAGTCCGAAGTAGTAAAAAATACTTTGCGCTGGGCCCTTAATAAAGAGAGTGGGCGCGCATCACGCAAACGGGACAGCCACGATTTATAAGTGGGCATCTCCAGCAAATGCTTGGGGCTTCTGAATCGTGGCTGTCCCGTTTGCCATGTCGTATCGTGAATGTAGTACCAAGGCCAGCGTGGGGTTGCCTTGCCTAAGGCCTAGTGTGCGGGTGGTGCGGAAAAAGTGAGCGGTGTGCCAGCGCCGATCTTCAGGTTGCATATTTTATGCCCTACTCTGTCTCACTATTGGTTGAGTTATAAAGCGGCTGCAATATAAGCGCAGCCAAGTGGATGCTAACCTTTAGC
>JARRRL010000081.1:0-12017 GCA_037380725.1 Gammaproteobacteria bacterium
TATTGTTCTGGTATGTCTGCCAAAAATTACAATTCTTTTCCTGAGGCGCCTGAAGTCATGCAAAGGACCAGCGGCGAATTTTCATTGATTCGGCGAAAACAAACGATGGCGCAACTGATTGAAAACGAGATAGGGATTGATCTGAGTGCGCACGATCAGCATTGAGAAGTGACCGGAACCGTTAAGATAACCAGCGATAGGGGGTAACGCGCGATTATGCCGTCTTTTGATATTGTGTCAGAGGTTGATCAGCATGAGATGCAGAATGTGGTCGATCAGCTCAAGCGAGAGTTGGACAATCGTTTTGATTTCAAAGGGGTGGATTTTGAGGTGCTGTATCAAACGGATGTGATTGATCTGTCTGCACCCGAAGCGTTTCAGGTGAATCAAATGTTGGACATCCTGCGTGATAAAGCAGTGCGTCGCAATATTGATACGAAAAGCTTTGACCCACAAGAACTGGATAAAAATTTGGCGAAAGCCAAGTTGCCGGTTCGCATTCGTCAGGGTATTAGTAAAGAAGATGCCAAAGATATCGTCAAACGGATTAAAGCCAGCAAGGCAAAAGTTCAGGCCAGTATTCAGGGCGATCAAGTGCGTGTGACAGGTAAAAAGCGCGACGATTTGCAGGCGGTCATGGCTTTGCTGCGCGAGGCCGATTTGTCGATGCCCATTCAATTCGATAATTTTCGAGATTAAAGGGAGTCTTCGCAGAGGTCGTGCTCACAGAGGGAGTTCTGCATCGTGCGTTTTGCATCAAGGGTCTCTGGTAGCACGACGCGATGTTTCGGAAAGTGGCATGTAAAGGTACTGCCGACCTTGAGTTGACTGTTCACAGTGAGTGAGGCCTCATGGCGTAGCAACACATGCTTGACGATGGCCAATCCAAGACCGGTGCCGCCTGTAGCAGTGCTGCGGCTGGGGTCAACGCGATAAAAGCGTTCTGTTAGGCGAGGAATATGAGCAGGGTCAATGCCGATGCCGTTGTCGGTGATACTGATTTCAGCGCCGTTATTGGTTCGCGTGGTGCGGATGGTAATAGCACCGTTTGGGTTGGTATAGTGCACCGCGTTACTGACCAAATTCATAATGGCGCTGCGGAGCTGTGTTGAGGCACCCTGTAAATCGAAGTGCTCTTTGTTGCACAGTGCGATGTGGATATTTTTTTCTCGAGCCAGCATAATGGCTTCTTCGGTGATGCCGTGCAGCAAGGCTTGTATGTTAATGATTTCCTGTTGATTTTGTGCCGTTGGGTCTTCGAGGCGTGTTAAGGTGAACAAATCATCGATGAGGTTTTGCATGCGATGGACTTGAGCACGCATGGTTCGTAATCCTTGACTCATGGATTCGGGCAATTGCTCTGTGAAATCATCCAGCATTTCGACATAGCCTTTCAGTACGGTAAGGGGCGTGCGCAGCTCATGGGAGATATTGGCGATAAAGTCGGTGCGGACTTGTTCCAGGTGCATCAGTGGGGTGATGTCGCGAATGTGGAGGAGTTTTTCATCGTTACCGTAGCGGGTTAATTGCAATTCCATGTGCTTGCGAGGATTAGCCGGGTTGCATACGCGTACGCGTTGTTCGAAATTGCCGGACTGGAAATAGCGGATAAAACCAGGGTCGCGCAAAAGCTGAACTAAGGGTTGACCTATATCACGTGGATATTTAAGACCTAAAAAGTGAGTGGCGGCGGTGTTCCACCATTCTAAACGGTCGTGGCGGTCGATGGTCAGGTAGCCATCTGCTAGACTGTTGGCCGAGTTTTGTGCCCGGCTGAGTAAATTTCTGAGTGTTGACAGGGCTTTTTGCTCGCGACGTTGATAGCCATAAACGTGATCGATAAAGACGTTGAGGTAACCACTAAGGTCTGGAGGAGGTTCTGTGGGGGTTTGTGAAAGCCAGCGTTCAAATCGTGCTAATTGAATGGTGTGAAATACCCAATACGCCAATAAGGCGGCAAAAGCCAGTTCCAGTGGTCGACCGATGATCCACCCTAACAGCAGCGATCCCAGAAGGATGAAGCTAAAGCGGTGCAGGTGCCGTGGCCATTGTGGTTTTTTCATAAGGTCTTGAGCCTTCTGGCTTCTGAATGTCTAAGATCGATCAGATGAGTGTGTTCAGGGAGAGCGTTTGAAAAGTAATTGAAATACTGTTGAATAAGCGATCTCCATTCTGGAACGCGGACCTGGAACGCGGATTGACATCCCGAGTAGAAAAGAGATCATATTTTAAACAGATCTCTGCCTGAGCAAGATACTAGCATACTACGACTTGAGTCACACCTTGCTAATGCTCCGATGGGTGCGTTGAAGAACATATTATTGAAGAGTGTATTGAAGAACGTAATAAAATGAGTAAGATCGAGACAGTCGCTACAGCGAGGGGTTGGCATGACGAATGAGAGTAAGAGCGCTCCAATGGGGCTTGAGGCGGGTGTCCCGGGCAATAAGGGGATTTCAGAAAATCGTGGTGCAGAAGCGGATGTCGCCGCGTCGAACTTTATTCGAGCGATCATCGAAGAGGACATCAAAGACCAACGTCATGGCGGACGGGTGCACACCCGTTTTCCGCCCGAACCGAATGGGTATTTGCACATTGGTCACGCCAAAGCGATTTGTCTGAATTATGGCCTGGCCTGCGAATACGAGGGGTCGTTTAACCTCCGCTTTGACGACACGAATCCTACGAAAGAAGAAGAGAAATACATCACGGCTATCCAGGAAGATGTGAAATGGTTGGGCGTGGACTGGGGAGAGCGGGTGTTTTTCGCCTCGGATTATTTTGAGCAGCTTTATGCCTACGCGGTTCAATTGATTCAAGCGGGTTTGGCTTTTGTGTGTGAGTTAACGCCAGAGCAAGTGCGTGCACAGCGTGGCACCTTAACGGAGCCGGGTACAGAGAGCCCGTACCGGCAACGACCCATTGAAGAAAATATGGATTTGTTTGCGCGCATGCGAGCCGGTGAATTTCCCGATGGTGCGATGACCTTGCGCGCTAAAATCGACATGAGTTCGGGCAATTTGAATTTGCGTGATCCGGTGATGTATCGCATTTTGCATGCGCATCATCCACGGACAGGAACAGCGTGGTGCGTGTATCCGACGTACGATTTTACGCACGGTCAATCGGATTCCATTGAAGGCATTACCCACTCAATTTGCACCTTGGAGTTCGCGGATCATCGTCCATTGTATGATTGGTATATTGAAAAATTGGGTATTTTCCCCTCTCGACAGTTTGAGTACGCGCGTTTGGTGTTGCCGTATACCGTCATGAGCAAACGCAAACTCATTACTTTGGTCAATGAGGGGTACGTGAACGGTTGGGATGATCCGCGTTTGAGTACCCTTCGCGCTTATCGCCGTAAAGGGTATACGCCAGAGGCCATACGCGATTTTTGCAGCCGAGTGGGCGTGGCGAAATCATTCAATCAAGTTGATCCGGCCCTGTTGGCGTATTGCATTCGCAAAGACTTGAACGCCAAGGCGCAACGCGTGATGTGTGTTCAAGATCCGGTGAAGTTGGTTATTGATAATTATCCAGATGAGCAAGTGGAATGGTTAGCGTCCGAAAATAACCCAGAAGACCCAACAATGGGTAAGCGGGAAATTCCGTTTTCGCGGGAAATTTACATTGAACGCGCGGATTTTATGGAGCAAGCGCCGCGAAAATATTTTCGACTCTCACCGGGTAAGGAAGTGCGCTTAAAAGATGCGTTTTACGTAACGTGTACGGACGTAGAAAAAGACGAAGACGGGCAAGTTCGGGTGATTCATGCTAACTATGACCCCCAGTCTCGCGGCGGTTGGACTCAGGACGGGCGTAAGGTCAAAGGGACCTTGCATTGGGTGTCAGTGGCGCACGCGAGACGCTGTGAAGTGCGTTTGTATGAAAACTTATTCACGGTACCGGATCCCAGTGCGTACGAAGCGGAGGGTAAACCTTTTCTGGATTTCATTAATCCACAGTCTTTGACCATCGTGGAAGCTTGGATTGAACCCAGCGTCTCGGGTGCGGCGGTGGGCACGCATTATCAGTTTGTGCGTCAGGCTTACTGCGTTGTAGATCCAGATTCGACACCGGATAAATTGGTGTTTAACCGTACGGTAGACTTGAAAGATTCCTGGAAACCGCCGAAAGGGTGAGTGTGGTGGTTTTGCTGGTGCCGTGCTGCGTTCGGGTACGGCACCCCGCTTACTGAGCAGAGAAGCGATAACCGGTGCCGCGTACGGTTTGCACAAAGTGATCGTGACCGAAGGGCGCGAGTGCTTTGCGCAAGCGCCGAATGTGTACATCTACCGTTCGGTCTTCAACGTAGACGTTATTGCCCCACACGCGATCCAGCAATTGCAATCGTGAATAAGCCCGGTCCGGATTGGACATGAAGAATTCCAGCAATCGGTATTCCGTTGGCCCCATGTTGATGGGCGTGTTGTTGGAACTGACACGCTGACTGACGGGATCCAGTTCTAACTGATCGGCTTTGAGCACGGTGTTGCGATGGGTGGCGTTCGATCGACGTAGGACGGCCTTGATGCGAGCGATCAGTTCTTTGCTGGAAAATGGTTTCGTGATGTAGTCGTCGACACCCGCGTTCAGACCCATGACTTTTTCGGTTTCATCGGCGCGTGCAGTCAACATAATGATGGGCAGATCTTGTGTGGCCTCTTCGCGACGAAGGCGGCGTGCGAATTCTAAGCCGCTCATTTCCGGTAACATCCAATCCAGCAGCACCAGGTTGGGCTGTTCATTGAAAATCATCTCGTGCGCGATGAGCGTGTTTTCGGCTTGCAAACACCTGAGTTGAGCCATGTGCAGCGCGGTGCTTACCATTTCGCGAATGGCGTATTCGTCATCAACAATTAAAATGGTGCTTAAGGACATGATCTGTCTGGAAAACCTCCCGCAGTGACTTCATACTTCTTCATACTTAATGAGTGACTGAGCATAGTGACGTATAGGTCGTGTAGTGGCTTACTACCAGTATTCTACGACCTTATTTGTGACACGATGATGACGACAGGTGATTAGGTGGTCGCAAACCAAAAATGCAGTACGGTTGAAGCATAGAGTGTTACGCCAACCCACGCATTGTTTTGGAAGGCCTGGAAGCACTGCTGTGGCTGGCGTGTACGGATGAGCATGTGCTGAAAAGAAAATAAAATCACGATAATGAGCAGACCCACTGCGAAAACAGGTGAGAGCGGGATGCGACGCATCATCAATAACAGCGGCAGCAAACAAACGGCTTGCAGGAGACCAATGGCGAGTACCTCGTTTTCCCCAAAGAACAACGCGGTTGATTTGATGCCAATGCGCGCGTCGTCTTCACGGTCTACCATGGCGTATTGGGTGTCGTAAGCGATGGTCCACACCCAATTGAACAAGAAAAGGAGCCAGGCATGTGCTGGGATGGAGCCGTGCGCGGCGCTAAAAGTCATGGGGATGCCCATGGAAAAGGCTGCGCCTAAAAACAATTGTGGGAAGTGTGTGAATCGCTTCGTGAAAGGGTATAACGTGGCGAGACCCGCTGCGAAGCAGGATAATAAGACCGTGAGTGGATTGGTGAGGCAGACCAATCCAAATGCACAGAGCGTGAGTAGCGCAAATAAGATCAAGGCTTCCTGAGTTTGAATTCGACCTGTGGCCAGCGGGCGCTGCTGTGTGCGTGTCACGTGACCATCCCATTTGCGGTCAGCAATATCATTGATCACGCAACCGGCAGCGCGCATCAGTATGACACCGAAGATAAAAATGAATAACAGGCGTGTGCGAGGGCGACCCGATTCGGCTAACCACAGAGCGGTTAACGTTGGCCACAGCAGTAGGAAGGTGCCGATGGGTTTGTCCAATCGCATTAAGGCGATGAAATCCGGGAGTCGGGTGCGCCAGGCGTTGATAAACGGGATGTTCATGCGCCATGAAATCCTTACGCTGATTGGACGTGTTGACAAAAACGATTCAAAAAAATTTCCGTGACTGCCAAGGGTTTTGGTGTGGTGAGTAGCACGGATTGTCGTACCCAGGCGCGATGACAACAATGATCATGTTGAGAGAGGCCATGTTGAGAGTGGTCACGCTGAGATTTACGCCATAAAGATTGCCAGTATTCGGGTAAGGAATCCACACAAATTTGTCCGCAGAAAATCCATCTTCTTTGTAAGGTGGGGGCGTGTGTGAATAATACATTGCCGATGGGTTGTGTGCCACAGTCGTGTACGACGCGGTTGTTGCATTGATCGAGTGCGGTAGAGGGCAACAAAGTTTGCGCCAGCACCCAAGGGCCAGAGTCGCTCTTCAGGCAGGCGCTGCGTTGGTGCCAGAGAGCGCTCGATCGTTGATGTAGCGCTTGACACCAGGCTTTATTGAGGGGAACACGCTTTTGTTCCAATATTTCTGCTGTGATAGGCTGTCGTAGTAATTCGGAGAGGTGGCGAGTGAGCGAGGCGGATTCGTTTAGCAAAGCACGAAGCGCTCCCTGAGGCAGGGGGTATCGACGACCTGTGCTGTCTCGCGTCGCGGCTCTGTTCTTGTGTTGTGCTGTGTTGCGCCTTGTGTTGTGCGTTGTGTTACGCATAGGAAGGATCATACCGTTGTCAAAGTTCGACCACTTTACTACCATGCCCTACTCCGTGAATCGCACCATCACGTGATGGTGATGGACCTTAATGGCGGTGCTTACCAACCACGTCTGATGCGTTGTGCTCAACGTGGGAATCTCAGCGGCTTTGACCGCCGCCTAATCCTATCAGTAAATGATTCAGTGCGGTGTGACTGAGAAAAAGAATGTGAGGAATTGTTTATGAAAAATGCAAAAAAATGGCAATGTGTGGTGTGTGGCTTTATCTATGATGAGGCCTTGGGCTTACCAGAAGAAGGCATTGCGCCGGGCACGGCGTGGGTGGACGTGCCTGAGGATTGGTTGTGTCCCGATTGCGGTGTAGGTAAGGACGAGTTTGAAATGATTGAAATGGATTGAGGCGCATTGGGGCATAATGAGTGAGACCATCGAGTGAGACCATTGAATGAGGCGATACCATGAAACGCTGTGATTTGGTAATCATTGGCAGTGGTTTGGCTGGATTGAATCTGGTCAAAGCCTTGCGCAAGTTGGGTGATCAACGACCGATCACGCTTTTTACGCAAGAAGCCGGTCATTTTTATGCTAAGCCTATGTTGTCAAATGCTTTGGGTAAAGGTAAAACGCCAGCAAATATACCCATGCAGTCGATGGCGGCTTTTGCCTCTGAATATCAGGTGGATATCCAAGCGGCGGTGACGGTGTCGAGCGTGGATGTGCACGCACAGTGTGTGATGGTGGCTGGACAAGCGTATTCATGGCGTAATTTGGTGCTGGCGACGGGCGCGCGACCGTGCCGACTCCGTGATTGGGGGCTTGCGGTTGAAGGGACCATACATACTGTGAACCAATTGTCGGAGTACGATGATTTTTATCAGGATTTGATGCGGGTAAAAGCTGAGTATCCCGACCGACCTGCGCGTGTGCTGATTGTGGGCAGTGGACTGATTGGCTGCGAGTTTGCCAACGATTTAGCGGCGCAGGGTATAGCGGTTTCTATGGTGGACCTGGCGGATCGGCCCATGGCGCGGTTATTACCACCTGAACTGTCCAATGCGCTGGCGGCAGCGCTTACAGGGCTGGGTGTGAAGGGGTATTGGCAAGAGCGTGTGGTGGCGATTCGTCAACACGACGCGGAATACCAGCTAAACACCGCAAGTGGATTGACCCTAACGGCGGATTTGGTGCTCAGTGCGGTGGGTTTGATGCCGCAAACGGCGTTGGCGGCTTCGGCGGGCTTAGCCTGTGGGCCAGGCATTCGCGTAAATCGCTTATTGGAGACGAGTGTTTCGGGTGTGTACGCGCTGGGTGATTGCGCCACGGTGGAAGGGTTGAGCTTGCAGTATGTGCTGCCCTTGATGGCCTGCACGCGGGCTTTGGCCAATACCTTACACGGCACACCCACGCCGGTGACGTATCCCGCTATGCCTGTTGTGGTGAAGACGCCGGCTTGTCCGCTTGTGCTGTGCGTGCCGCCAAATACGTCGAATACGGTGTGGTCTGTATCGGGAAAAGATTTGGATTTAAAAGGGTTATTGCACGATGCATCGGGTCAGTTAGTGGGATTCGCTTTAAGTGGCGCGTGTGTGTCGGAGAAGCACACATTGACCAGCGCATTACCTGCTCTTTTGTCTTAAGCTCTTTTGTCTTAATGTCAGGTTGTTGTGGGTAGTGGGTGAATGAATAAGGATCATGAATTGCCTATGTCGAATCCAAACGTGTTAACGAGAAATCAACATACGACGACATACCGTATTTTAATTGCCTTGGTGGCAGGTTTGTTCTTGGGTGTCTTGCTGTTCCAGATAACCATTGCTTGGCCCGATACCGTTTTGGCGGCACATGTGAAAGCGGTTTGGATAGATGGGATTTTCAAATGGGGTGGGGAAGTTTTCATTCGACTCTTAAAAGTGTTGGTTGTGCCCTTGGTGTTTTTCAGTTTGATTTGTGGTGTGTGCGCCTCCGGTAGCGGGCATCATGTAACGCGCTTGGGTTTGCGTACTTTAGTTTATTATTTACTCACTACGGCCATAGCCATCACCATTGCCTTGCTGTTGGCTGTGTGCATTGATCCGGGTCAGGGGGCGGATCTAGGCTCGGCTCAGGATATTTTCCCCTCCAATATCATCCAGGCTATGGCGCAAGGCTCGATGTTGCAGGTTATTGTTTTTTCGATTCTCGTGGGATTGGGTATTTTGCACAGCGCTGGCGCTGGACAGCGCATTTTGGCAGTGTGCGAAGATGCCAATACGCTGATGTTGCGCTTGGTCACCTTGGTTATGCAGATCGCGCCATATGGTGTGTTTTGTCTGGTGACAACGGTGTTTGCCAGCAAAGGCGTTGAGTTTGTGGTGCCGCTGTTCGCTTACGTGTTGACCGTGGTGTTGGCGTTGCTGGTGCACGCGGGTCTGACATATGGTTCATTATTGTTGTTTCTGGCGCGGGTTAATCCGCTTCGATTTATACAACGTTTGTTTCCCGCCTTGATTTTTGCTTTCAGTACCGCGAGTAGCGCGGCGACTATCCCTATTACCTTGCGTTTGGTGGAGAAAGCCATTGGTGTACGTAATGCCGTGGCCGCGTTTACCATTCCCTTGGGCGCAACCTTGAATATGGATGGTACGGCAATTATGCAAGGCGTTGCGACGGTGTTTATTGCCAGCGCGGCGGGTGTTGATCTGGTTTTTTCAGATTATGTGATTATTATTTTGACGGCAACCTTAGCGTCAGTGGGAACGGCGGCTGTGCCCAGCGCCGGGCTGGTGACCTTATCGATCGTGTTGTTGCAGGTTGGTTTGCCGGCAGAGGCCATCGGTCTCATTCTGGGTGTGGATCGTTTATTGGATATGTTGCGAACCGCATTGAATGTTCTGGGTGATGCGACGGTAACCGCTGTGGTGGCACGACAAGAAAATTTGTGGGATCAAGCGGTATTTGATGGTCCGACACCCAAATCGGAGGCGTGAGTGGGCGGTCGGCGTGAGGGTGCGAGTTGTGAGCGGTTTGAGCTGATTGATACGCATTGTCACGTTGATTTGTTGCCATCAGAAATGCGTGGGTCGGCCTATTGGCGGACTGTCTACGAGGCGGGCGTGACGCGTCTAGTGATCCCAGGGCTTCAAGTAGAGCAGTGGTCTGCTATCACGCGTTTGAATACGTCACCCGTTACGTTCTATTGTGCAGCGGGTCTGCACCCGTGGCGTATTAAGTCGGATAGTTGTTCTTCGGTTGCTGTTCAGACCATTATCACGTCATTGAGACGCGCACTGAAGTCAGACCTGATTGTTGCTGTGGGTGAGTGTGGTTTGGATGGGTGTATTGCTGTTCCGTTGGCGGAGCAAGTGCCGGTATTTGAGGCGCAGGTTCAGTTGGCGATTGAGTGTGAGCGTGCGCTTATGGTGCATGCGCGTGGTGCACATCAAGCCTTGATGGGTGTGTTGAAACGGTATGCGCCACCAAAAGGCGGGGTTATTCACGCGTTTTCGGGCAGTTATGAAATGGCCAAAGCCTATTGGGACCGGGGGTTTTACCTGGGCGTAGGCGGAACCATTACTTATCCGCGTGCGAACAAGACACGCCGCGCCTTGGCCAAAATGCCGCTGGCCGCCTTGTTGCTGGAAACCGATAGTCCGGATATGCCATTGTGTGGGTATCAAGGACAGCCGAATGGACCCTTGCGCTTACCCGAGGTTGCGGTGGCGCTTGCCGCTTTGCAGGGCCTTACTGTGGATCGAGTTGCTGAGATCACGACGGCCAATGCGATGCGGTGTTTTGAATGGTGAGGGGTGGGAGCGGACGTCGTGTCTTTCGATCCAGTTGAATGTCGGGCGCAGTTTCCACTGTTTTCGGCCACAGAAAATGCCGGCTTAATTTATTTGGATAATGCGGCTACCACGCCCATGCCATCGAGTGTGATTGAAGCCATATCGCAGTACAGCTCGACGGATCACGCCAACGTTCACCGCGCTAGCCATCGCTTGGCGCGTCGTGCGACGGAACACCTTGAAGCCACACGCGCTAAAACCGCTGCGTTTATTCACGCACGTACGGATGAAATCGTTTTTACCCGTGGGGCAACGGAAGGGTTGAATTTATTGGTCTCCGTGTTAAGCGAGACGTGGTCGCGTGGTGATGAATTGATTGTGGGACCCGCCGAGCATCACGCGAATTTATTACCGTGGCTACGCGTGGCGCAAATGCGTGGGCTGACGCTGCGGTTTTTGCCTTTACAGGCGGATGGCTATCCCGAAATCGATGCCTTGTCTACTTTGCTCACGGCGCGCACGCGTGTGGTGGCGATCAGTGCGGCGTCGAACGTGCTGGGTTATACGCTGGATGTGTCGCGCGTGGCCGCTTACGTACGGAATTCGTCTGCGCTGCTCATTGTTGATGCGGCGCAGGCGGTGGCGCATGAACGTCTGGATGTCACAGCCATGGGCTGTGATTTTCTCGTTTTTTCGGCGCATAAAGTGTACGGACCTACGGGGCTTGGGGTGCTGTATGGACGCCGTGAGTGCTTGGCGTGCTTACCCCCTTGGCAACTGGGTGGGGAGATGGTTCGATCGGTTTCGGAAACGGCGATGACGTTTGCTGATCCGCCGCATCGCTTTGAGGCCGGCACCTTACCTTTAGGGGCGATTGTGGGTTGGAGCGCGACAGTGGATTTTTTGGCGCGTTCTGATCGTTCAGCCTGGCGTGTGCACGAACGCGCATTGGCCGTTCAGTTGATGCAGGAATTGGCGTCGATACCGGCATTGCGCCTGCTGTCAACACGCGTCAATAATCTGGGTGTGGTGACGTATGCGCTCGATGCGTCGCACAATGGGTGTTACGGGAATGGTTGCTACGGTGACGGTCGCTACGGTGACGTGGCTGATTTGGGTTTGTGGCTAGATCAACACGATATCGCTGTTCGGGTGGGGTATCACTGCGCGCAGCCCTTGTATCAGCGTTTAGTGGCGGCGCAAGGTTTGCGCTTGTCGCTCGCGGCGTACAACACCTTTGCAGACATCGAACGGACCATTGATGTGATTCGGAAGTGGTTTGAGGGGGCTTTATTTTATCAAAAACCGTTATATCAAAAACCGTTATATCAAAAACCGTCTTATCAAAAACGGTCTCATCAACCAGAGTGTTCGTCTGTTTACGACGTGGTGGATGACTTGGATGTAAACGCTTTGCGTGCGAAACAAGATTGGCAATCGCGGTATCGGATGTTGATGGCCTGGGGAAATGTGATTCAGCCGAAGCCTGCATTGCGCGCCTTAGCGACGCAGCGCGTGGCAGGATGCGAAGCGGAAACGTGGTTGGCCGTTACGCTGGATCAGGGGCGGTATTGGTTTTCCTTGGACAGCAGCAGCCGTTTGGTTCGGGGATTGGGTGCTTTGATGCTGCTGTGGTTTCAAGGTCATACGGCTGAGGAAATTGCAGCGGTGGA
>JARRRL010000081.1:12039-22372 GCA_037380725.1 Gammaproteobacteria bacterium
GGTGGATCTTGAAGGTTGGTTACGAGAATTGGGCTTGGAGCAATACTTGAGCGCCACACGGGCCTCGGGGTTTCGCGCTTTGGTGACAGCGGCGTTGCAAGCTGTCTCGCCTGAACTTGACACAGGGGGTGAGGGTGCAGAAGGGAGAGATGTAGAAAAAAAGTAGTGCCGCAGAGTCAGCTCCGACTGGTCTGACTGACTCACTTCCCTTCTTTAATACCTGAGAATGTTATACCAGAGAATGTTTTGCCAGAAAACGATGGATGGCTCGAGAAGCGGCGAGAAAGCCAAAGCTGCCGGTTACCATCGTGCACGCGCCAAAACCGCCTTCACAGTCGAGTTTTACCCCCGTGTCTACAGCGCGTTTCTGTGGGCAAACGCTGCCATCTGCTTGAGGGTAAAGTACGGATTCGGGTGAAAAAATAGCATCGACGCGAAAACGACGATGTCGATCCCGTGCAAAACGATACGTGCGAAACAGGTCATGTCGCACTTTGGCGAGCAATGGGTCGCGCTCCGTTCGGGCCAGATCGCCATGCGTCACTTGGCTGGGGTCTCGTTTTCCACCGGCAGAACCCACGGTGACTACGCGAATCTTGCGAGCCAAACAGTAAGCAATGAGTCCCGACTTTGTGTGCGCCATATCGATGGCATCGATGACGACATCGTGTTCTGGGCCAATGTAAGTGGGTATGTTATCGAGAGAGATAAAATCTTCGATGGGGGTCAGGCGCAGTTCAGGGTTAATGTGCAATAGCCTGTCGCATAAGACGTTTACTTTGGATTGTCCAATGAGGTTGTCCAGAGCATGAAGTTGGCGGTTGGTGTTGCTGATGCACACTTCATCCAAATCGATCAAGGTTAAAGCGCCAACGCCGCTGCGAACCAAAGCTTCCGCGGTCCAGGTGCCAACGCCACCCAGTCCAATAACGCAGAAGTGAGCGCGAAATAAGGCGTTGAGCGCCGCGTCACCGTAGAGACGAGCGATTCCCGCAAAGCGACGACGGTACGCTAAGGATAAGGAGCTTGATGAATGAGAAGATTGATGCATTGACGAGTCGGGTTGTGTGGTCACTGTAAATGCGTGGCATTGTAACACAGAGAAAGTTGTGGCGGATTAGACAGAGCAAGCGCGTGTGGCCGCGCGACGCAGGTGATGCGGCGCGCGCCTCGACCATGTCATGCTGTTATGGATGACGGTGATACTGCGTAAAAGGTGTCTCTAGTGTCTTTAAATATTGTGTGAGTCGAACATCGGTGGCTTGATCGGACGGGGGCGGCGTCGCCGTAAGTCCAGTCTGAGGGGCACCAGTTTGAGGAGCACCAACCACATTCACCAAGCCGTCCATTAAAGCGGTTTCAGATTGTTCGACGCCCATCAGTCCTATTTCCGATATCGGTGCGGTCTGATCGTTGGTGTCTGAAACGATTTGGTTCGGGGCGTTTGGGTCGGAATTAGGAGCTGGTTCAGTCAGCACGTTATTGAATACGTTTGGATCGTTTGGATTGTTTGGATCGCTAGGAGTAGTTAACGTGGTATCAGCATTGATTTCCGGAGTAGGTGGCATCATCGCAGCGGATTCAGGACAGGTTGCAGTGGTTTCTTGCAGTAAGTTGGCGTAAAACGGAGAACCGATGCCGAAGGCGATGTTTGGCATTTCCAAACGAGGGGTGTTGGTGGCGTCTCGACCGATGCGTACCATTAACGATTGTGAAGGGGCGGGGCAATCGATCATGATGATGGTGTTATCGGCGGTTTTCCATATTTCGCTGGACGTGGCATTCCAAGAGATAAACTGAACGGGCGTTACGCCTTGGGTGGTGTTCAATTGCAATAAGGAGGCTAATGCGGTGCCGCTTTGGTGTATACCGTTGATGGTTAAATCGATCGGTTCGGGCAACAAATTGGAGGCTACATCCGACGTGGCGTCAACGCGATAGCTGCCGGTCATGACAATACTGGTGCTGGCGCCACTGCAGTTGTTTGAGAAGTAGGTGTGAGCGGTGATTTCCAGAAGTCCTATGCCATCATCGTTGGCGGGTTGAAATGAAATGCTGTGATCTTCACTGAGATTGATTCGTGTTGTCAGTATGGCGTTTTCTGGGGTGGTGATTGTGTGCTCGATGAGTACACAATCGGAGGACCAAGATGAATTAGGCAATTGAGACGCTACGGCATCGTAACGCAATAACGATTGCTCGCCGACGCAGCCACTTAATACCGCCATGGAGCTTAACAAAGAGAAGAGCCGTGTAAAGTAAGCACGTGAAATCATAATATATGTGTTCAATCCGTCAAGTAGATTATTATTATGTGATCCGTTGTTTGCGTTGCGGATTAAGTGTATTAACTGTGAAACTTTGAGCAGATTAAGGCAACTGAACGCGAATGTCTGAGCAGTTTACGTTACTATTTGTAAGTGCAAAATGAGGCGTTGCATCAGTTTTGAATGGTGTGTTCTGAGCACAAATAGTGCCGTAAGCGTGAAGAGCTTGTATTTGGGTTACATTTATAATTTGGGTTTTGGGTACAGGGGTTGCCGCGAACGGGATCGTGAATGGAGGAGCCAATGTAGGCGATGTCCGGGTTGGCGGTTTGAGCTGCGCTGTGGTTGTGTGTGCTTGGGTTTGAAGCGTCCCAGCGAGTGTATTGATCGCGTTTTAAACCATATAAGTAGTGGTTATTCAGCAGGTGTCCATAACGGTTGACAGTGAACAGGGGGCCGTCAATGTGCAGCAGGTTTTGCGCGTGCAATTCATCGAGGGCGAGTACGCCTAAACGTGCGACGATATCATGGTGGTTCGCAAAACTCTCGATGTGTGGAAACCACGCCTGTTCATCCTGATACAGATAACGCATGCGGGTAGCGGCGTTGGCGAACATGTACAACTCAAGCTTTTTGACGACCGTTTTGGTGGCGGCTTTCAGTTTCGTTCTGACCTCATGGATGCGTGTGCTGGAAATCGTGCCGCAAGCAGTTTGACAGAGTGTTTCGGCTTCGGTGGGCGTCATATTCGTACGATCAAAATACTGGCTGTCGAGTGAGGCATAGATGAGATCTAACACATCACCAGCGATGATGGTGCCTTGAGAGTGCGCGATGAGCACCACTTTATCTACGTTTGGGTCGCACAGTGCTTCGCCAATTTCGACAAACGCGCGCAATACAGGGTCGGTATTCAAGTTCACCAATTTTTGTAATACGGATTCCAGGAGATCGTTAATCAGGCCGTGGGTTGGGTTGTGGATCAGTCGCAAGGGTCGACCGAACAGGCGAGCAAGCGCCTGGCAGTTCAGTTTGGATAATTCCAAACTGGTCAAGATGCCATTAATGAAAAACCAGCGCTCTGAAGAAGCATCGGTCGAATTGGCTTTGTGCACCGTGTTAGAGTCATTATACGTAAGCACAACCTGGGTCATGTCGTCATTCGCTTGTCGGCCAAAAGCATCGCTCAGTAAGCGGATGACATTTTGCGGTGGAAAACGATATTCAGAATACGGATCTCCGAAACGGGGTTTTCCCAGCAGAGATAAGGTGTTAGAGAGCCAGTCGGGTTCCAGAAAGGAGGAAATAATACGTCGATCGCCACCGTCCAGTTGAGCGTATACGTCCGGAAAACGGCGTTTTGCAAATTGCATTACTTGCAAGCGATTGATATACCAGAGCCAATCTGCCGATTCGCGCGTCAGATTGCACGCAATGGTTTTGCCTTCGTGAAGGGTTTCAAGCAGTTTACCTGGCCAACTGAGCGGATTTGAGTTCATGTCGAGTTGTACCTCTGATACTTCAAAAGGGCGTTACTTCAAAGGACCTTGAAAAAGGCGCTGTCTGCTTGAGCTGTCTGCTGAATACTGTTTGTTGGAATAAAAGTATACGAATGCTCTCTGTGTTCCCCGTCGTTTTCCATGTTAATGTGTTCTAAGACATACAGTAGCAGTCTTATAAACGCTTGGGTAATTCAAATTCCCATTTTATGAATTTAAAATTACCCAAATTTCTGTGTTGCGATGCGTCTGTTTTGACAAGTAAACGGGGCATGTGATTTTGCAATTAGCCTGTTCAATGTAATGTATTTAAATTATATACTTGATTTGGCTCTGTGCGTTTAAGCGGATCGAGCGAACGTGGCGGTAAACTGTCAACGCGCTTTACGTACGCCTTGTTGCTGACCTTAGGATGTAGGTTCCGCTGTTTTATCTTGTTTCTCAAGGTTAATTGGATTTCCTGCGGCTTCTTCCGTGAGTGCTTGATCTTCAAGATTCGCTGTTTCCGGCGAATCCGATTCATCAGGCGTGGCGGATTCTTCTGTGGAGGATTCCTCGGGAGGGCTGTTCTCAAGTGGGTCGGCTGCCATGGCGATTTCATTTGAGTCTGCTGGGTTTGTGCTTTCATCGGAGGCGTCGTTTTCTGGTGTTGTGGTGATGGCGTCGTTGGGCGTGTGCGGTTCAATCGTATCCTGATTATCTTGATTTTCTGGGCTCTCTGGGCTCTCTGGGCTCTCTGGGCTCTCTGCGCTCACCGCTTCGCTGCTTGGCTCAGGATCGAGCATTGATTTGCGCAGCTCTTTTCGAGCGTTTTCCCAGGTTGTTTCGGCTAACAGAATGCGCTTGTGTCGGCGAACCCGATTTTGCAATCGGGTGATGAGCGTATCCCCCGATTCGCTGGGATAACCCGGAATCCAAACGGGTTCTCCAGAATCGCCTTGCCAAGACATGTGGAGGTTTTCATCGACGAGGGTCATTTTCATGACGTTAATGGGAAATAATTCGATGGATTTAATCGCCTGAGTGAATTCACCTTTGTAGATGGGGATGCGTTGGATCAAGCGTTCGCTCTCTTCCGGTTTTTTGCTGTATTGCAGCGGAGCGTCTTCGCTGTCGTCGTCCTGGGCCAATTCCAAGCGCACACAGTCCCAGCAATGGTTGACAACTTTTGCAGCCGTTTGTGTAAATGGCAGTGCTTGGACCGCTTCCAGTAAGCCCTCGTCGGGTTCGGGTGAACCGTTGAATTCGGCAGCCAATAAATTTCGCAGCGTGTCTTTGGTATGCAGGATCAAGTGGCTGCTTTTATCGAGTATGAATATCGATGTGTCTTGCGTTAAAAAGACACCGGTTAGGTGCAGCGGATCTTGGCAAAAAGGTCCCAGCCCCTCGCAGGCAGTGCTGTCTTCAGGGGCCTCCGGAAAAATAAATATTTTTTCAAATATTTCTTCGCAATCACCGTGTATGGCCAGAAAACGCAGGACCAAATAATCGGATAATTCGGCTAAACAGGTGTTGAGGGTCAGTTTGACCCAGGTGACGTGCGCGTCTTTCATTTTATCTTGCAAGCTGGTTTTGGCGATGTGATTAAAAACCGTAAGCGCGAGCGCAAAAATCCAAATCAGTCCGCGTGGCGGCGTCAGCATGGCTGCAAAACTACTGCCGTGAAAGTAACAAAACACCATTAAGACAAAATCAAGTACGGCGACAGCCGCTAAGTAACGATTCAAAAAATAGAGCCGACGAGACGGTGGGCGTGTTTGCGTAAACGCGTATTCCAAAGCCTTAACGCGATCGACGTAGCGCCAGTGTTTTTCATTCAGATGTTGCCGCATGAAATACACAAACAGCAGCGCCGTTGGGCTGAGCAGCACAATCAGACAGGGTAGGGGAAGCCCGAGCCACAAGCTGGGGTGTGATTGAAAGAACTCAAGGATCGTGTCATACATGTCGGTTCACCGTAGATTCACTGTGCAAAGCGGTGTTCGCCTCAATCTTGCGCATCCTAAACTCAGGCGAGGGCACGTGTTGTTGTTTTAATTTAATATGACGCATGGTTAACATCCGCCGCTTAAAAGCGCTGGCCTTGCGTAGAGCGCGAGGAGGGGTGGAAGTCGGGATGTGAGAGTAATAGATATCGTGTTTACGGGGCTTATGTTTCCGTGTACAGTGTCGATCTGTGCCGATATTTGTGTGATGTTTGTGTAACGTGTGTTGAAACGTTGAGAATATCAAGATACTTATATCAATTTTCATTATTGCTCGATCCGCTGTGAGTCAAGGTGAACGGGCATAAAAAAACAAAACCAACGGACAATCATTAATCGAATGGTAAGATTCTGTTGTGTTGTATACCTCGGCGGTTTTGAGGATAAAAATACCGATTTGAGCTGGCCTTCTATCGTTCAATCAAACGAATTTGATGCGATTTATGCTAGCAAAGAATCTTAACCTTAGAATATACTCTCGATCCTGAGGGGATACATTGGGAATGGATTCAGGGCTGATGCAGCGAATCAGTTTAAGGATCGAGGATGCGATAGCCTTAAATTGGTGTAGTGAAAGCCAAATTGTTCCCATTTTTTAGAATTCCTGTCTCATGGGGTTCAAGTTGAGGATCGAGTGAGTGTAGCATCAGTGGTGCGATGGAGTGCAGTAGAAGATGTGCAATAAACGACGTTTTAGTCGTTCCCTGTTTGGGGTCATGTTAGTGTGTTTGGGGCTACTTGTTGCCAGTGTCTCCAGGGCCTTGACGCCGACGCCCGCTCAAATTGAACAATTCAAAGCGATGTCTCCGACTGAGCAGCGTGCTCTGGCCAAGTCGTTTGGTGTCGAGCTGCCTGTGTCGCTTGGCAATGTAAGCCAACAAGCTCCGGTTTCCGAACCGCAAACGGTTACCCCACGTGATCCCGAGGAAAAAGAAGCCGTTACCACCACGGTTACCGAGTCTCGTGGTGTCGCCAATACCGATAATGAAGAAGCGGAAGCCACCGCTGCCCCGGAACGTGAGGAGAAACATCTTCTCAAACCGTTTGGGTATGATTTGTTTGCGGGCAACCCCAGCACCTTTGCGCCCGCAACCGATATTCCCGTACCGACTGACTATGTGATTGGACCGGGAGACACGATAATTGTGCAACTGTACGGCAAGGAGAATGCTACCTATGAATTGGTGGTCAGCCGTGAGGGGCAGATGCAATTTCCCGAACTGGGGCCGATTTCCGTAAATGGTTTGAATTTTGGTGAGCTCAAAGCGCGTGTTAATCAGTTAGTCAGCGCGCAAATGATTGGCGTCAAGGCGAGCGTTACCATGGGGGCCTTGCGCTCCATTCGCGTGTTCGTCTTGGGGGATGCACACCGCCCAGGTTCGTACACCGTCAGCTCCTTGTCGACGATGACGAACGCGTTGTTTGCCAGTGGCGGCATCAAAGAGATTGGCTCACTGAGAAAAATACAATTGAAACGCCGTGGAGCGTTAATATCGACACTTGATTTGTATGATTTGCTGTTGCATGGGGATACCAGCAAGGATCGACGTCTATTACCTGGCGACGTCATATTTATTCCAACAGTCAAGACGACCGCCGCTATTCTGGGAGAGGTCAAGCGCCCAGCCATCTATGAATTGAACGATTCGGCCACATCAATGCAAGAATTGGTGGCTTTGGCGGGTGGCTATTCGGCGACGGCTTATCCCGAAGCATCGCGTGTTGAGCGCATAAATTCGAAAGGTCAGCGCACCGTGGTGGATTTGGATTTATCAACACCAGCGGGCCAGCACGATACCGTGAAAAATGGTGATGTGCTCAAAGTGTATTCAGTGTTGGATAAATTGGAAAACGTTGTGGTGTTGTCGGGTCACGTGCATCGTCCGGGTTTTTTTCGTTGGAAAAAGGGTATGCGGGTGAAAGAGGTGATCGGTTCGGTGGGGGATCTGTTGCCCAATCCGGATTTATCGGTTGCTTTGCTCAAGCATGAAACGGGCCCTGAACGCTTGTTGTCTTTCGAGCTCCTCACATTAGGAAAAGCGCTGGCAGGGGATGCGTCGGCGAATAAACGACTCAGTCCGCGAGATGAAGTGATTGTTTTTGGTGCGGGGAATGGGGAGCGGGCGGCTGTGATGGAAGAATTTGTGGCGGTGTTGCGTCAACAAGCCGCTCCCATGAGCTATCCATCGGTGGTGGAGATCCGAGGAGACGTCAAATCACCGGGCCAGTACCCCATTGCCCAGGGTATGGGCGCGCAAGAATTGATTGAGCTTGCTGGAGGGCTTAAGCCGGAAGCACAGGATACCTTAGCCTTATTGGTTGAACGGACGGAGCGTCCGGGACGTTTCGCGATACAGTATGTGGATTTGCGTTCGAAGGCGGCATCCAAGACCTTGTCACCGAGTGCTCGCGTATACGTATTGAGTAATGTGGCGGATCGAGCTGATTTATTGGCACCGTTGATTCGTGAAATTGAAAATCAAAGTTGGCATGGTGATCGTTTGCCGCTGGTGAACGTGCACGGTTCTGTCCGATTCCCGGGCCAGTATCCGTACATGTCGGGCAGTACAGTGAAAGACATGATCGCCTTAGCGGGCGGTTTACGAGAAGAAGCGTATTTGTTGTCTGGCGAAATCACACGAAGTCGCGTTAAAAATGGCAGTACGTTTGAAATTTTTCACCAAGAGTTGGACCTGACGCGCGCCGATGAAACGGGTATGGGGATGAATTTGAATCCCCGAGATGGTTTGACCATTAAACGCATTCCGGAATGGGAAGAAATGATCACAGTGAGCATCGCCGGAGAGGTGCTGTTCCCAGGGAAATACCCGATTGTACGAGGTGAAACCTTACTGCAATTGATTGAGCGAGCGGGCGGCTTAACGGATGAAGCGGACGCCAAAGGTGCCGTCTTCTTGCGCGCCAGTTTGCGACGGAAAGAACAAGAAGCCTTATCGGATATGAAACAGCGCTTAGCAACGGAAGTGACGCGCTTAGAGAATGATGCGAAACAGGGCAGTGATGCGATCACAGAACAACGAGCGGTTGGGGCGCGCTTGCTGTCTGAGGTGGAAAAAGCCGAAGCGATGGGGCGATTAGTCATTGATTTACCAGGCATGTTGGCGAACAGGCAGCATAAAGGTAATACAAATGGGCGCACCTTGTTGCTGCGAGAAGGAGACAGTTTGGTGATTCCGCCACGAATCCAAGAAGTCTCAATCGTCGGTGAGGTGCAGCACCCCACCTCGCATTTGTACACCAAGCGTATCAATGGAAAGAAGTATATCCAAAAGAGTGGTGGTGTTACGCGTAATGGTGACCTCAAACGCGCGTATGTGATCAATCGAGATGGTAATGTGAAACCACTTAGGAAACGATTCCTTTTTTTAAGTCGCTATGGACGTGTGCAACCCGGTGACACAATTGTGGTGCCGTTTGATGTCGATAAAGTGAGTCCGGTGACGTATTGGTCGCAAATAAGTCAGATTTTGTTTCAGTTGGCGACGACGGCGGCGGCCTTGGAAACGGTTGGCGCTTTATAAGTGACAAGCTGTAAAAACAGAAATGGTGACTATCTTTCATTTAGCTTGCTACGTTGATTTTTGTAAGTGCTGAATATTCAGTATTGCTTGCCACGTGTGAGTCGTGCTGAATAAGGTGTTGTGCGAAAGGTAGTGAATTAATTTCAGATGCTGGCGATGAACGGTAGGGCGGTAGCGTGTCTGATGATGTTTAGATTGGTAAGTGCAATCGGTGTATTGAGCTCAATCATACGGTATTCGTTCAGCATCAGTAGTGGTGGTATCCATGGAAGGGCAACGCGACATTATTAATTTCTGTGAGCGACCGAGGGTATTCACGGATTGGTATTTGGTTCAGTGCAAGCCAAGACAAGATTATCGTGCGGCGAAGAATATACGCAATCAAGGTGGTGAGGTGTTGTTGTTTGAACGCCCGATTGAAGCCATACGAGCTGCGAAGCGCTTTGTGACAAGGGAACGTTTATTTCCGGGTTACGTATTTGTTTGTTTGCCGTACGAGCATCGATTATGGAGTACATTACGCTCAACGTATGGTGTCAGTCGTGTGGTGCGATTTGGCGATAAGCCGCTTGAAATACAACCACAGACCTTGGAAGCTATTTATGAACAGAGTCGAACGTTTGGTGTTCAGGAGCGATTTCAAGCGGGTGATCGGGTACGATTAACCAGCGGAGCTTTTAAAGGGATGGAGGCTGTTTTTGATGCTTACGATGGGGCGACTCGCGCAGTATTGCTGATTCAGTTTTTACAAAAGGAGCAGCGAATTAAGGTACCGTTAAATTCGTTCAGTTAATAAGTGAGGGTAGGAAAAGGCGTTTCGAGTCAGGCAAATACGACAGAACACGATGTTCCTGTTTAACTGACAGGTGATCTCTGTCAGACATAAATCGAGGAGAAGTGGATTACCCGGCATTGCTTGAAGGCAAGGATCAGCAGTAGATCACTAACCCTGAGGGAGCATTTCGTCTCTTTCGTATCGGCGATGCGGTATCGCCGCGAAATATTCACGCAACTGTTTATGATGCCCTGCGGCTGTGTAA
>JARRRL010000082.1:0-8673 GCA_037380725.1 Gammaproteobacteria bacterium
CTGTACAGTCGAGGTCAGGCTGGGGTTGCGCGCCAAGGCCATTCGAACCCAGTCGTCCTGATCCTGAGCCAGAATTTGTTGCACAGTCGAGGTCAGGCTGGGGTTGAGCGCCAAGGCCAATCGAACCTCTGCGTTATGATCCCGCGCCAGCCCCTCCTGCAGTGCCTCAGAGATCAGGTTGGGGTTGCTCGCCAGGGCTGCTCGAACAGATGCGTTCGGAACCTGCGCCAGTGTCTGCTGGCGAGTATAAGAGATCAGACTGGAGTTACCCGCCAAGGCTCTTCGAACCTTTGCATTCTGATCCTGAGCCAGTCTTTCCTGCCGAGCGTCAGAAATCAGGCTGGGGTTGTGCGCCAAGCGACTTCGAACACTTGCGTCCTGATCTTGAGCCAGTTCCTCCTGTCGGGCATCAGAGATCAGGCTGGGGTTGCGCGCCAAGGCCCCTCGAACCTCTACGTTCTGATCCTGCATCAGTGTCTGCTGCGCCGTATCAGAGCTTAGGTTGGGGTTGTGCGCCAAGGCCATTCGAACCCATTCGTTCTGATCCTGCGCCAGAGTCTGCTGCGTTGTCTCAGAGCTCAGGCTGGGGTTGCGCGCCAAGTGCCATCGAATATCATCATTATTACTATGCGCAAAAAACTCTTGCAGTTCTGATGATATATTTTCATCTTTAGCCATTGCAGCTTGAGTTGCCGGATTTCTTGTGATAGAGCGCACACTACCATTGGACAGATAAAGATCCACGGTTGAATCAGTACCTTGATTAATTCGATTCAAATTCGCTTGATCAAGACTGTCAACGACTGAGCGCAAATCACGTGAAATTTGCCGCAGCGTCAGTACTGAATCAGCATTCGCTACAGCGGCTATCTCACGCCAAATTTCCAAGGGAAGCTCTACAGGGGTAGAAGCTCGTGGGCGAAAGGTGTGGTTGGCGAAAGGTGTGCTTACGTTCGAATGACTAATAGAATTATCCATGCTGACTTTACCCCGATCGGCTAATTTTTGATCGGGACATTATATCAACAATTGATCAAAAGTAAACCTGTTGTAATCTTTTTGGTCGTCCTTTTAGGCATTCTGTAGTACTTAGTTTTTTATCAGGTAACTGGGGTAAAAAAATGGAAGGGGCGCACGCTCATTTTTGATCGGGGAATTGTATCAACAATAAATCAAAAATAAACCTATTGTAATCTTCCTGGTCGCCCTTTTAGCCATCCTGTGGCGCTTAGTTTTTTATGAGGTCGATGGGGTAAAAGAGGGAAGGGGCGCACGCTCATTTTGCGGTCTTTTTGAAATTCATATCTGTCAGAGACAACGCAAAGAGTGTTGCTGAATTGACATCAGCTAGGGTTATGTCAATTTTCAATGCTAAATTACGTGCTGACCTAAAAATTCTCGCGTTCTAGCGGTCAGCCGGGTCAATTCGCCTCAAAAATACTCGAACCGCTGTGTTCTGATCCTGCGCCAGTGTCTGCTTTGCCGCCTCAGAGCTCAGGCTGGGGTTGTGCGCCAAGTTCCTTCGAACCTCTGCGTTCTGATCTTGCGCCAGTGTTTGCTGCGCCGCCTCAGAGCTCAGGCTAGGGTTGCGCGCCAAGGTCGATCGAACATCTGCGTTCTGATCCTTTGCCAGTGTCTGCTGCGCCGCCGCAGAGCTCAGGCTGGGGTTGCTCGCCAAGATCACTCGAACCTCTGCGTTCTGATCCTGTGCCAATGTCTGCTGCGCCGTCTCAGAGGTCAGACTGGGGTTGCCCGCCAAGCGACGTCGAACATTTTCTGTGTTCTGATCCTTCGCCAGTGTCTGCTGCGCTGCATCAGAAGTCAGGCTGGGGTTGCCCGCCAAGGTCGATCGAACAGGTGCGTTCTGATCCTTCGCCAGTGTCTGCTGCGACGCCTCAGAAGTCAGACTGGAGTTGAACGCCAAGTTCCTTCGAACCCATTCGTTCTGATCCTTCGCTAGCGTTTGCTGTACGGCCTCAGAGGTCAGGCTGGTGTTGAGCGCCAAGTTACTTCGAACCCATTCGTCCTGATCCTGTGTTAGTGTTTGCTGGCGAGCATCAGAAGTCAGGCTGGGGTTGCGCGCTAAGGCCGCTCGAACATCTGCGTTTTGATCCTGTGTCAGTACCTCCTGTCGAGCCTCAGAGGTCAGGCTGGGGTTGCGCGCCAAGACCACTCGAACCACTGCGTTCTGATCCAGCGCCAGAGTTTGTTGCACAGCCGAGGTCAGGTTGGGGTTATTCGCTAAGTAAATTCGAACCGCTGAGTTCTGATTCAGCGCCAGAGTCTGTTGCACAGTCGAGGTCAGGTTGGGGTTATTCGCCAAGTAAATTTGAACCGCTGCGTTCTGATTCAGCGCCAGTGTTTGTTGCACAGCCGAGGTCAGGTTGGGGTTATTCGCCAAGTAACTTCGAACAGATTCGTTTTGATCCTGCGCCAGTGTTTGCTGGCGAGCGTCAGAAGTCAGGCTGGGGTTGCGCGCCAAGGCTGCTCGAACATCTGCCTCCTGATCCTGCACCAGAGTCTGCTGCACAGTCGAGGTTAGGTTGGGGTTAAGCGCCAAGTGCCTTCTAACATTAGCATCATTACTATGCGCAAAAAACGCTTGCAGTGCTGGTGATATATTTTTATTTCTTCTAGCCATTGCACCTTGAGTTTCCGGATTTCTTGTGACAGAGCGCACACCAGTGTCGGACTGATAAAGATCCACGGTTGAATCAGTACTTTGATTAATCCGATTCAAATTCGATTGATCAAGACTGTCAACGGCTGAGCGCAAATCACGAGAAATTCGCCGCAGCGTTAGTACTGAATCTGCACTCGCTACAGCGGCTATCTCACGCCAAATATCCGAGGGAAGCGCTACAGGGGCAAAAGCTTGTGGGGGAATGGTGTGATTGGCGACAGGTGCGCTTACGCTCGAATGATTGATACAACTGATACAATTACCCATACAGACTTTGCTCCAAACCAGACTTTGCCCCAAACGCGCTCATTTTTGAGCGGGGCATTCTATCAACAATAAATAAAAAGTAAAGCTACTGTAATCTTTCTGGTCGCTCTTTTAGCCATCCTGTGGCGCGTAGTTTTTTATATGAGGTCGATGGGGTCAAAGATAGAAGGGGCGCGCACTCATTTTGCGGTCTTTTTGAAATTGACATGAGATTGATTTAACGGATTTTATATTCTGTGTTTTCGAGCGAATTTTTGACATTTTTACGCCGTGATTGTTGTACGCCATCTTCCTTCTTTGAACGCTTCTAGCAGTTTCTTCACTCGACCTTCGTCTAGGTCTGTAAAGCACTTTCCGTCCCGGAAAAAATCGTTCAACCCTTCGATCTTGTTGAGTTTCTTCATCGAGACAACGGCAAGACCCATGCTCCAATCGGCAAATTCGCGTGTTTTAATCGGCTCAAAAATCAGCTTCGTGATCCGCTGATGCCGCGAATCTGAGCGAATGGTTTTGTAAAGCTTTTTGATTGTTTCGGCATCGCCTTCCAACACTTGGAAGAATGAACCGCCTTCGAAAAGCAGAATTCCTGTTACACCCAACCTGGCATTCTTCTCCCTTGCTTTCGACAGCAACTCTTCAATCTCCAGCGTAGAAAATTCTTTGGCGACGCCACTTGCATAGATGCAATGAACCAAATCTTTTTCAAAATTTTCGTTAACCATCATCATCTCTCTTTAAATGCTAATGCCGCCAGCAGGGGCGCAAAAGTCAAAGCGAAGCAGTGATTTTCGTGTTTCTGCGGCTGGCTGCAGGGCAGCGCTTGATGCTCAGCGGAATGAGAGTGTCGAAAAAAGAAAGTGTGTCACGTTTCTTTGCTTTTGTGCGCGACTTTATGAGCATTGTTCTCCCAATCCTGACCATCGAATTCTGTGATATGGATCGATAAATGTTCACTGTCAATACAGTGGACATTCACATCAATGCCATCGGGGTTGGAGCGCGGAGTATAAAATGGTTTAACGCCACACTTTTTACAGAAAGTGTGTTTGGCTATGCCCGAGTTGAAGGTATAGGTTGAAAGCATTTCCTCGCCGCTGAGTAGCTTAAATTTGCTCAGCGGTACAATGAGGTGTAAATATCCAGATTTTTTGCAAATGGAGCAATTGCAATAATCTGCCTCGATGACTTCGGGGGCTTCTACTTCAAATGTGATCGCCTTGCAGTGGCAACTCCCTGTATGTATCACTGATTCCCTCGAAGACATAATCGTTAATTTATTGTTGGATTAGCCCCTTATCCAGGAGCCGGTCGCCGTTCAGTTAACTCAGCAACCCACGCGAAACATAATACCCAAAGTCATTTATTGCATCAACTTGTTCTCGTTAACGGACGCTTTTCGTTGAAAATCGTTGAAAAATACTAAATATAGTTGAAAAATCACGAAACCGACGACAATTTTTCAGTTATCCTGTCTTTTGGGACGTTTATTTAGAAATAGGGTTTACGGATGATTCTGATTTGTGTCATGAATGCTGCTGTAGTGCTGTTTAATTAAAGATGACAAAAGATCGTAATGACTTGCAATGTTAACTTATAGGCCTGCTTTTAGGTTTTGCTGTTCTTGTGCGAGGCAGTGCAGGATGCCTGTGATACTGAATCTCAGCGCTTGGCTTTCGGTGGCGCAATTCACATTTTTCAAACTGAATCCAAATGAGTTGATTTTTCACAAGTTAAGCAATACCCTGGGCGACGAGATAGCGTGTAGGCGTTGGAGGGCTTAGGTGGAGGGTGTTGCTCTATCTTTGAGGATTTGCTTTTTGAGGATTTGCTTATAGAGAGGAAGTGGTGAGCGATCACATTCGTCGAATGTGAATTTTGTTTGAATTTTAACATTGCATCCGTTGCATAAAATAGTTGTCAAAGTGTCTTTGTTGAAGTGAGGTTGCTAATGCATATTGTGGCTAATGTGCTGATTGCTTTTGTGGCTGTATTGCATTTGCTGTTTATGTTTCTGGAAATGTTTATGTGGGAACGCCCCATGGGGTGTAAAGTTTTTGGTCATTCTTCACATCATGCGCTCAGTTCAAAGGTATTGGCTAAAAATCAAGGTTTGTATAATGGTTTTTTGGCTGCGGGGTTGATTTGGGGGCTTTGGCTGGGTGAAGCGGGTGATGCCATTAAAATATTTTTCTTAAGTTGTGTTATTGTGGCGGGTGTTTTTGGGGCCATGACGGCTACAAAGAAAATTTTGTTTGTTCAGGCGCTCCCTGCCGCGTTGGGCTTGGGGGCGGTTTTCTTATTTTGATTCGATCTGTGTCTTTGGTGAACAAACCTGTTCAGGTGAATGAGGGATTTGCAAAAATTGCGCGTTGAGATGGGCCATGGTTTTATGTGTGCATCGTTTTATGTGTGCATCGTTTATGCGCTATGGATTTATGTGTACATGGATTTATGTGCTCAACTCGATGTGTTGAATGGTGCGAGTGTGGTCTTGAAAGGGCGGTGAAATCGCTGAGTTCTCGCCTAATCTTGTACCTTTTTACAAGGAGCATGTTGTGGATAGAAAAAGCGTGAAGGAAAAAGTGGTCAAATTATCGGTGGTCTTGCTTTCTACTTTTTTAAGTACATGCAGTACTGCACAAGTCCCGATGAAAGAAGAAGTAATGGATAAAAATAAGCTGCTGTTTGACATCACCTACGCCGAACAAGGCTGGAGTGACGCCATTCGGCAGTTGTATTATTATACCCCGCAAGGTTCTCAAATCATGCCTGTCGAGTGGTTTGTGGCTTTGCAGAATCCGCAAGGCGGTCTTTTTTCTGAATCCAAAAATTTGATGCAGTTTGGATTTATTGCTCCCGAAATCGAGCATCCCTTGAATCCCTATCAATTGCCCATTGGCTTTGCCATCGAAAAGGTTGAAGACGGTCCTGATCTGGTGGGCTTGACGTGCGCCGCTTGTCACACGTCGAACGTTAGCGTGCAAGGGAAACTGATTCGTGTCGACGGTGCGCCTGCTCACCTTGATTTCGATCGTTTTTATCAGGCCTTGGCTCAATCTGTGAGCTACAGTCTTTGGGATGAGAAGGCCTTTAGCCGCTTTTCTGCTTTGGTGTTGCCCAAAGTGACTGAGAAGAAGGCAGCGAAATTGAAAGCCGAGTTTTCAGCTCTAGAAGCGTCGATCAAAGGCGATGCGGAAATCCGAAAACCACACCGGGAGTCCGGTTATGGGCGTGTTGACGCATTGACGCAAATTCTGAACGCCTTATCCGTCACGCATCAGCAATGGCCAGATAATCTACGTTCTATTGATGCGCCGACCAGTTACCCATTCTTGTGGTTAGCACCTCAATTGGAATTTGTTCAGTGGAACCCCATTGCGTCGAGCCCGATTTCACGAAATGGTGGTGAGGTGCTGGGTGTGTTTGGTAAAGCCAACTTGTACAGCAGCGACGAAAAACGCTACAGTTCAACGCTGTTGATCAGTGAGTTAGCGGCTTTAGAAAAATGGTTGGAAGAGCTGAATCCCCCGGCGTGGGATGAAACCCTTTTAGGGAAAATCGATTATACTCGTGCCGAATCGGGTCAAGCGCTTTATAAAGAATATTGCGTCGAATGCCACAGTGTGGCGCCTTACGCAATGACGGATCCCAAAGACAATGCCTTCGGTAAGACATTTATTAAAATCGGGCGTGTCGATTACAAAGACGTGGGTACCGATCCGCTTTATATTGAGGGATTGCTGACGCGTCTGGTCACGACGCGGGCAACACTGGATCAGAAGCAGAGTGTTGAACCGGCTTTGCAGTTCTTTTTGGATTCGGTTGGAGCAATTTTAACAAGAGCGATGGATGATGCGAATCTGAGTGATGAAGCAAAAATCGCTTTGAATGGTTTTCGATTCCGCCCATCGGTGGATGGAAAACCACCCGAAATTTACAGTCCAAGCTCGTTCACCGATTTGAAAGCAAGTCCGATAGCGGGTGCTTGGGCAACGGCGCCGTACTTGCACAATGGTTCGGTTCCAACTTTATATGAATTACTGTCACCGGAGTCAGAGCGTCGACGCGTTTTTTGGACGGGTAGCCGTGAGTTGGATTTGGATCGCATCGGTTTTGTCAGTGATAACGCACCCGGACGTTTTCGATTTGATACCACATTGCTGGGTAACCACAATACTGGGCACAATTACCCCGCACAGGGGCTAGATCATGAACAACGTTTGGACGTGATTGAGTACATCAAAACGTTACATTAAGGATGGATAAACGTATGAGTTTTTTACAAGAATTGGATCAATTGCCCGCTGAAAAACGCTGGCCTGCTTTTCGAGCCTGGATGACTGAGTCGCCTTTGGCCTTGTTTAAGGAAGTGTTAACCTATCGTCCGGTTATTGATGTACCCGAGCTGACCTTGGTGACGCGATACAGTGATTGTGCGCAGGTGATGCGTCAGCATGATGTCTTTTCGGTTCGGCTGTATGTGCCCAAACAAGGTCCGTACTGGATGAATCAAGACGATACCGCTCGTCACTGGCGGGAAAAGTCGATCATGAAATCCATACTCGATTTTGAGGCTTTGGCGTCGATCCGAGGTTTTATCGCTGATAAGACCAGCGCATTGTTAGACAAAGCGGATGGGCATATTGATGTGGTCAAGGAAATCAGTCGTGCGGTGCCGGCGGCTATGGTTCAAGAGATTTTTGGTTTTGATGAAGTGGATCCTGATGATCTCATTGAATGGTCCTATTGGAGTCAGCAAGACACCTTCCACAACCAACATTTTGATGCGGATGTGATTAAAGATCAGCAGTATGTCACGGAAATGCGTGAAAAAACACGGGATAAGCTTTCCGAGTATTTGGCTGGTTTGGTGCAAAGACGAGCTGCTGATTTACAAGCCGGGAAGGATCTCAATGATCCCACTACGCGCCTTTTGCGCTTGTCGCTCTCTCAGGGCGTTCAATTGACGCCAGAATTGGTTGGACTCAATGTGGGCGGTTTGTTAATCGGGACAGTTGAAACCACATCACACACGGCGATTAACGCCCTATCCGGTTTGCTCGATCCGCCGCCTGGCGTACAAGCAACATTGAGTCAGGCGCTGAGCAATAAAGATGATATAACGGCTTTTGATGGTCACGTGTTTGAAATGTTGCGCTTTAAACCAGCGTTTCCTTATTTCTTCCGCGTGTGTGAGAAGCCGGTAACCCTGGCTTCAGGAACCGATTACGCTCATTCGGTGCCGGTGGGGAAAACAGTGTTAGCGGTCACCCATGCTGCGATGTTCGATGAGCAGGTTTATCCAGAACCCGAAAAGTTTGATTACACCCGTTCGGTCACTAACGCTTTTACCTTTGGGCAAGGTTTACATGAATGCATGGGGCGGCACATCGGTATGCAAATTATACCGGAAATCGTGCGCCAAGTGCTGCTGTTGCCTGGCATCAAAGCTGAGGGCGAAGTGGATTATCAGGGTACGACTGTGCCGCAGTCTTATTCACTGAGTTGGAATAAAGGCCACGCTCAATGTGCAGGCAATGACGCCGCCTAGCGATTGGGTTCTGTAGAGTAGACGTCCTGACAAGGGAATCCCTGCCGCAGAATGTCTCTCGTTTCTTTCGTCTCTCGTTCCCACGCTCCCGCGTGGGAACGCATACTTAAATTGATACTTACCAAAATTTCTCTCGTTCCCAGGCTCCTGCTCGTTCCCAGGCTCCTGCGTG
>JARRRL010000083.1:0-16549 GCA_037380725.1 Gammaproteobacteria bacterium
ATTGAGGACATGCAACCGGTGTTTGAATCAACGCAATCCTTGTTGGTTGAGTTGGAGATGGATGCATTGACACAGTTGGATTTGGCGCAAAGCATGCTGTTACCCGATCCCTATCGATTGACGGACTTTTTTTCAGAAGCGGAATTTCAGCAAATCGTCCGTCTGATGCGCGGACGAATTGAAGGCGCGCGCTTAAAAGTGGTAAAACCCTGGGTTGTCTTTGTGCAACTGTATTCGGCGCGTTCCGATGCGGAGCAAACCATGGATATGCTGATTGCGCACAATTATCATCAATTAAAAAAACCCGTAAAAGGTTTGGAGTCGGTCTCGCGTCAGCTTTCGGTGTTTGATGCGTTGAGTTATCAGCAACAAGCCGCGTTGGTGCGTCGGGCTTTGGAAATTTACCAAGTCCAATCGGCGACGTTAAATCAGCGATTATTTCAGTATTACCGACGAGGTGATTTGATCAATTTATGGGTGTTGCAAGAGCAGTTTGTTGAGGATATGGGGCCTATTTTTGTACCCCTGAATCAAGCTACACTTGGAGGACGCAATCGCGATATGCTGGAACGGATTATGACCTCAACGCCTCGGGCTGCGCAATTGATAGCCGTTGGCGCGCTGCATCTACCGGGATCCGATGGGTTGTTGTGTTTGCTGGAAGGGAAGGGTTACCGCGTTCGTCCAGCCGTGTTAGGGCAGCGTTAAATCGGTGCTGTGAACGTCAGACAAGGAGGGGTATGGTGCCGGAATGTATGAAAATTCAAGAAGGTATGGTTGAAATTTCTGGTCTCCAATACGCTTACAAAGCGTGGGGCGATCCGAAATTACCCGTCATGTTGGCATTTCATGGTTGGCTGGACAACGCGAATAGTTTTGATTGTGTGGCGCCGACATTAGCCAAATCATATCGTTTTATTGCGATTGATTTCCTCGGTCACGGCAAGTCAGATTGGTTACCCGAGCGGTGTTTTTACCACTATACAGAATTACTTGTGGATGCCTCAGAGTTGTTGATGTTGTGGGGGGCCGCTCAGCCGGTGACACTCATGGGGCATTCCTTGGGTGGCGCGGTGGCGGTGTGTCTGGCGGCTTTGTTTCCGGAAGCGGTAAAGGCCTGCATAACCCTCGATGCCGTCGGGCCGTGGGTAACGGAAGTGGAAAACCTGGTGGAAAAAATGGCGATGGCGGTGCAGTTTCGTCGCAATTGGGAGCCGCGTGCTGCGCGTGTATTTTCAGATTTTGAAGCGGCGGTGCGCGTGCGTCAAGTGGGTGAGTGGGCTATCACGCCTACTGCGGCGCGTCAATTGTGTGAGCGTGGACTCAGAGCGGTGGAAGGCGGTTGGGTGTGGCGTGCGGATCCCCGTTGGAAAACACCGTCGGTGATGAGATTGTGTGAGGCGCAGGTGCGTGCAATCTTGCAAGCGATAAGGTGTCCCGTGTTGCTGGCCGTATCCGATCAAGGGCTCGTACACAGTATGCCATCGGCGATGGAGCGCAAAGCGTGTTTTCGTGATTTGACTGAATGCGCGTTTCGAGGTGGGCATCACTTTCACATGGAGGAAGACGCGCCGTTGTTGTGTCAGTGGGTGTTAACGGAACTGGAGAAACGAGCATAAATAACGAGCATACATGATGCTGTGAATTGTCAGATACGTCCAAGATACCTCACGGTATTGAGTGTTCATCCCATGTGTTACGGAGTACAGCCAGAAAAGATTCGCCGTAATTTTTTAATTTGTGTTCACCGACGCCACTGAGCGCCAACAGTTCATGCGGTGTTTGGGGGCGTTGTTCGACCATGTCTTTCAAGGTGACGTCGTGAAAGATAACGTAAGGCGGCACTTTTTGCTCGTTGGCCAGCGATTGGCGAACGGCGCGGAGTTTTAACCACAGTTGTCGTTCGAATTCATTAAATTGTGCCAAAAACGACTTGGGTTTATTGACGCTGGAACGGCTGCGAACTTCACGAAGTGCGCGTAAGGTTACGCTGGTTTTGCCTTGCAGAATGGGACGGCAGTCGGCGGTCAGCTGCAAGGAACCGTATTGCGTGTTATCAACCGAAACGTACCCGCGTGCGATAATCTGCCGAAACAGGCTGCGCCACTGTTGCGGGCTGAGTTCTTTACCGATGCCGTAAGTGGAGAGTCGATGATGGCCAAATTGGGTAATGCGTTCAGTGGGTTTTCCCAATAGAACGTCGATGAGGTAGTTCACCCCGAAACGTTGTCCCGTTCGATAAATGCAAGATAACGCTTTTTGAACGGCAATACTGGCATCCCACGTTGCGGCGGGTGACAAGCAACTGTCGCAATTGCCACAGTCTTCCGGATACGCTTCGTCGAAGTAGTTGAGCAGTTGTACGCGTCGGCAAGCGGTTGTTTCACAAAAGGCGAGCATGGCTTCCAGTTTGTGGTGCTCAACGCGTTTGTGAGACTCTGTCGCGGTACTTTGTGCGGTGAAATTTCGCAGTAACATGACGTCTTGAAGGCCGTACACCATCCATGCGGAAGCGCTCAGGCCGTCTCGTCCTGCTCGCCCGGTTTCTTGGTAGTAGGCTTCCAGACTTTTGGGTAAATCCAAGTGTGCGACGAAACGCACATTGGGTTTATCGATGCCCATACCGAATGCAATCGTGGCTACCATGATAACGCCTTCTTCTTGAAGGAAGCGTCGTTGGTGTGCCGCGCGGATGTTGGCGGCGAATCCGGCGTGATACGGCAAGGCGCGAAAACCTTCGGGTCGGTCGAAGCTGCTGATAAAGGTTTTGGCTTTGCTCAAGCCCAAACGTTCGCGGATTTCTTCGCGGGTGCGCTTGTCAGCGGTGGCCGTAAGCGCCAGGCGTGGCACATGCGGAAAAGCGTCGATGAGGGCGTTTAATTGTAAATATTCAGGGCGAAAATCATGCCCCCATTGCGAGACACAGTGTGCTTCGTCAATGGCGAAGAGTGCAATGTTTAAGCGTGCTAACAGGGACCATGTGCGCTCGCTGAATAAGCGCTCCGGTGCAATGTACAGTAAATCCAATTGTTCGTGGCGCAGACGGTGTTCAATGTCGAGAACGGCGTTGTAGTCGAGCGTGGAGTTTAAATACGCTGCGCGCACGCCAGCTTGCAGGAGCGCAAAGACTTGATCTTCCATCAGGGCGATTAATGGGGAAATAACAATGCCCACGCCGGGGCGCAATAAAGCGGGAATTTGGTAACAAAGGGATTTTCCACCTCCGGTTGGCATGAGCACCAGTGCATCGTGTCCGAGCAGTATGGTGTTGATGATCTCAGCTTGATGGCCTCGAAAGGAGTCGTATCCGAATAATTCCTTCAAAACGGATGTGGGAGAAGGTGGGAGAGGAGAAGAAGAGGCGGCGTGTGAGGCATCGTGGCGTTGAGCTGTTGGCGTGGTGCTGTGTGCGGTGTTGGAACGGTTTTTTTGTGCTTGTGGCTGAGGTGTTAGCGCCGTGTCGTCGATGCTGTTCACGAATCCCTCATTTTTTGGCTGATTGTGGGGGCTTAGAATTGGTTTTGGGCTTGGTGTTAGGGCCTAGTTTTTGGCTGTCAATTTTGGACTATTTTTTCTTACCTTTTCGATTTTTCCGGGCTTTACGCCGTCGGACCTGTCGACTGTCTTTGTCGATGGGACGATAATTCTCAAAAGCCTTTTGCATTTTTTTGAAACGTTGTTCTTTTTGCGCGTGCCGTTTTGCTTCGCTCTGTTTTTGAATGGAGATGACGTCAGCGCTATCGGGCGTGATGGACGCGTTGTTGGTGCTGTCGTTGCTGTTATTGCCGTTACTGGTATCGATGTCGTCGTTCATGGTGCTGATCTCGCAGATATGGTGCTTTCTGACTCTTGAGTACTGGTCTTCACGGGATATCCGTCACCAAGAGTGTAGGCGATGTCCTGGCGGGTTCGGCTGGAGCGATTGTTGATTTTGTCTTTGTTGACTGCGCCTGTGCGGTGGCTTGAAGCATGTTGGCTTGCTGCTCGCGCTGCTTATGTTGCTTGCACTGCTTATGTTGCTTGCGCTGACTAGCGCGCAAGTACAATAAAGCGGAAGTAAGACAGTAACTGATCAGAAAGGCATCGGCGAGTAACCAGCCACGTCGTGGCCACGGGGCGGCGATTTGCGACAGTGATGCGAGTAAATAGAACAGAGCCAGCAGTGTGAACCACAATAAGCCCATTCGATGGCGCTTGACTAAGAGGGGCGCGCAAGCGAGCCAGGGAAGTAGTTGAACCAGGGCGAGTAACCAGGATGTACGAGTTTGCGGCGTATAGAGTAAGCAAAACCCGGTGAAAAAAATCAGTGGAAATGCCAAAAAACTGACCATTAACGCACGATAGTGGGTTGAACTGGTGGTGTTTTCGCGCATGGTTGTGCTCTCTCTCTCTATTGCGTAGACCTACATTGACGTCAATGGTGATTCAAGTCTTTCAAGCGTGATGCGAATGCCGCCAAACGGCGACCTTGCGCCACAGCAAGCTTGGTTTCATCAGCGCTCAGTGTGGCGACGCGGTTTTGGCCGGCAACGTGGGTTGCGCCGTAGGGTGTCCCACCGCTGAGGGTGGTGTTCAGCGCGGCTTCCATGTAAGGGAGACCGATCAGCGCCATGCCGTGATGAAGCAGTGGG
Source organism: Gammaproteobacteria bacterium (assembly GCA_037380725.1). Classification (GTDB taxonomy): domain Bacteria; phylum Pseudomonadota; class Gammaproteobacteria; order Pseudomonadales; family JANQJO01; genus JARRRL01. The sequence continues at coordinate 4,632 of JARRRL010000083.1, forward strand.
ATCATCATGGATAAGAGCGTCATTTCTTGTCCGCCGTGCATACTCGCTGAACTGGAAAACACGCAGGCTGGCTTTGAGACGAGGTCTCCAGATACCCACAAACTGGCGGAGACATGGTCCAGAAAATGTTTAAGTGGTGCGGCCATATTACCGAAACGAGTGGGCGAGCCGAGCGCCAGGCCTGAGCAATGGGTCAGGTCTGCTTCTGTGGCGTATGGCGCACCGGATTCGGGAATTTCGGGTAGTCGTTCGCAGGTTTGAGCCGTGACGGGCGGTACAGTGCGTAAACGCGCCGCCAGCAGTCCGGTTTCTTCAACGCCACGGGCAATGGCGCGTGCGAGGGCTTCAGTACTGCCTTGTCGTGAGTAGAATAAGACCAAGACATACGGCGCGTCTACGTGAGCGTTGATGTGTGGACTCTCGCTGCTTTGGGGTGTGTCTGCATTTGAATGTGTTGGTGCAGTTGAATCCGGTGAAGTTGAATTTGGCGTACATTCCGACATAGCGCAGTCTCCAGTAGTCTGCCGCGCAGTATGGGAAGCTCGTCCGCACACGTCAAGTTCGTCACCGTTACGGGCGTTTAAGAGGGGGCCTCAAGCCGAACGTTATGATTAAAAAATAATCAATTGTAAGCGGTAGATTGTAAGTGATGGATTGTAAGTAATAGATTATGTGGGGTGCGTATGGCCACCCCACGCTTTGAGTCAGTTTATAAAGTTTTCATGTATTCCAGCAACTCTTGTTTTTCTGTCTTGTTTAACTCATGCACACCATATTCATGCCCAGAATTTGAGTTACCGAGTCGGCTGGTGTCAAATTTAAAGGCGTTTGGCAGTGTGCTTGATGCATCGGAATTAAAGCCGACTTTAATGGGATCATATTCCCGCGAACCCAAATAAAACGTTTTAGAACGTTCAGTGGCGGGCAGTAGTATTTCGTATAAATTGGGAACGGAACCATTGTGCAAGTAAGGCGCGGTTGCCCAAATACCGTTTAAGGGCCTGCCTTTGTAAACGAGTGGGTCGGTGGCGTCAGCCATGGTATTCATGACAGTTTTTGTTTTACTGTTCTCATATTGGTCACCAAAATCCTTCAATGCTGCCGCCAATTCGTCGGGCATTGCAGCGGCGGAGTCGGAGGACATCGTGCCATTCGAATGCGTGCTGTGATGGCTGTCGATGTCGATCAGCGATGCTTCAAGGGATTCTTCTGGGTGCTCAAGCAGAGCGCCAACGACGGCGTTGACCAAGGGCTCCAGGCCACTGGTCTGTGCTTCGATAACTGGACCGGCCAGTACAAATTCCTTGCGTCCCTCAAATTTTCCAGCAGGACGTTGACGTATCATGTTTTTTAATTCAGTGGGATCGGTTTTTACCTCTTTTAAAGGGGTTAAGACCGCGTTATATGATTGACCTTCGTTTTCGCGAGCGATAACTTGGTGGCAGCTGGCGCAATATTGATCGAAATGAACGCTGCCTTTTGCGGCGGCGACGGGATCGATCGCTGGAAAATACTGAGCTGGCCATTCGGGCGATCGCAGTTCAGCGATCCAGGATTCCAGTTTTCCTAAATTCGAAATATTGAGTGATGAGCGATAGTGTTTGATACTGGCGTCGCTCGGGACATGAAGTTGACCGTAAACACCCAGCACTTCACCGCCGTTTCGGATTAAGGCACCGGCGCTGGCAGGGCCATTTGGCGCAAAACCGGGCCATTGTACAACGTTTGATTGATGCGTCCCCCATAAAAAAGGGTAACTCACTGGCGCGGTCGACGCGAATCCGGCGGTAGGCAGACCATTAAATTTAGCGAGTATTTGGTTAAAAATAGCGCCGATGGCGTCCACGCGCGCGTAACCGTATTGTGGTTGAGTTTGGCTTGGACGATTGACGTGATTTCGTTTTTCCAATACAAGCGTTTGTTGCAATAAATCTTGCCGAAGTGCATTGATTTGATTGGGTGTGGCTGTTTTACCGAGTACCCGGAGAGCGAATCGATTGAATTTAGCTTGATCTTCGTAGGTCGCGGCCATGGCGCGCACGAGGTCAACGTTAAACGTCTCAAAATCAGCTAATGTGGGGCCACCGTCTAGGCGAATTTCGACGTTTTGGTAGCTGATTTGTGCGGTGTGGCAAGCCGCACAGGTCATACCGACCCAAGCTTGTTGATTGGCAGTGTCGGTGTGTTTTGCGAATCCAACGGGTAAGGCGTCTGGGTTGAGGGGGCTGGCCTCGGCGGGTATATAGCGGTAGCCGTTGATGTTGGCATCGCTACGAAATAAGTGCTCGTTGTCAGCCTGTTCCAATGCTAAAAACCATTGATAAGGCATAATTCGCGAGCCTTGATCGGTAAAATAAAACGCCTGTTGCGTGTCCGTCGTCCAACCTTGTTCGAGGTTGACGATGGGGCGATCATGGGAGTCAGTGGCGTCGGCAACGCGGCTGCCTTCTTGTATTTGAGGTCCCGTTTGCCAGCTTGTGCAACCGGAGATTGATAACAGCAAGCCAGAAAAAATGGCGAGTTGAGAATGCTTTGATACGGTTTTCACTGTTCTTGTTCTCCCGATTTTGTCCATAGTCCTGACCAGCGTCAAACGTAAGTCAAACATAAAATGAAGTATATTCACATGCCGGGTACACTGTAGCGTAGCGTGTGTACATTGTGAAGAATTATGAAGAAATGAGAGGGTGGGCGATATAAAGATGGTTGAAAATTAATGTGTTGTTAACTATTGCTCCGGGCAATTCATTATCTGTTCACGACGGCCCTGTAGATGGAGAATACCATTGCATACAGCTCAAGCCAAAAGCGCATACCGTGTCTATCGACCGTGATCTGAAGCGAGTCGCTGTATGGAAAGATAAAATATAACACGTCTGTGCGATTGCTTTATTCCCTACTACAGCGCGAGGAGACCTATTCCATCGTTTTGCAAAATCCCTCAAGTCCTAAATATACTGTCAGCGTAGGCGGTAACGTTGAAGACAGCGATTATATTGATGAAGATCTTGTTAAGGACCATGATGCTTAAAGGCGCCGCTCTAAGGCGAGAAAAGCATTTAAGGCCTCCTGAGGGGTCAGCCTTTTTTCGGGGTTAAGACTCAACAAGCGAGCGATAATATTCTCCTCACAATTAAGTGGCAAGGTATCCACGAACGTATTCGGATCCACAGGTATGTAGCCAAAGAGCTTGGCACTTTTACAGTTACCATCAGGCCCAAATTTATACTGTATTGCTTGGCCAGTGCCTAAGCGGATGTGGGGTTCTCCTACTTTTTGGTTGGGGTGTATGCCCAACTTCATTTCAAGCAAGGTCATACCGAGGCTGAAAGCATCGTGTTTACTGCTGCGATAATGCTGAGCATTCTCCGGAGGAAGATATCCGGGTGTTCCGCATCTCACCCATTTTCCATCTTGTGTGCGCAGTGGGTTCTCGTTTCGGCTTGCCAAGCCATAGTCACCAATTTTTATCCGTTGAATTTTTTGCTGTTGCCCGGTGACCGGATTATGATCCACAGAACATGAATGGAGAAAATTAGCTGGCTTAATGTCGCGGTGATAGACGCCTCGTGCATGCATATCAGCAATCGCGGCGGCATATTCTCTTGCGATCCCTAAAAAGTGGCGTCGAGCGACCGGAGGATTGGTTTTACGTAAGGACTCTAGTTCGGCCATCGAACGGGTACCATCCCCCAGATTCGCCAGAGGCGTGAATACGTAGGATTTCTCGGCCCAAACGCCTGATTTATTCACCTGAACGTGTGCATAGTCCAGGCCCTCCACAAAGTAGCGCCCTTTACCAACAGCATTCAGTTCCGCCAATTCATTCTTGGCATTTTGGCGCGAGGAGAATTTTTTAACGGCAACGATTTCCCCTGTCTTCATGTCCTGTGCGTAACGAACCTTCCCAAAACCACCCTTACCCAATTCAGCTTTTTTTCCGCCTTGCACCGCCATATATTCATGCTGCTGTTTAATCAGCTTCGCCTGTTCTGCCGTGGGTGTATTGATGAGCGCATAGACATTGCCACTGGCTGTGCGTATCTGCGTGGCATTGAGCCTGGCATTATCCTTATCACTTTTAAAAGCATTAAAACGCCCGCCTTCCTGATGAAGGGTATAACCTCCATGCCGCTGCTGAAGCGCATTACAAACACTAGATATAACTTTGTCCGGGTTAGCTTTCCCAAAAGCGTCGCTGATATATAAATCAGTGATTAAATATTTTTGAACAATCGGCCTAACGGTTTCCCAAGATATACCAGACAAAAACGCTCGATGCTGGAGTTGGTTGACTGCATCATTGGCTCTTACCTGTAAGTTGTACATACGATTTGCCATTTGAGCGGAGCGTAACCGGGACGCTTCGTTCAGCGCTCGACCCACATATTCACCAACCTTTTCACTGCTCTTACGCGCAAAGCGCGAGATAGCTGGATCATCACTGCATGCAAGCTTATCAACCACTGACTTGATCTTTGTGTTATCCAAAAGATCTAAATGCATATCCTGTGAATGATTAACGTAGTTCGTCACGCCATCGGCGATGATTGATTGAACGTGTTGCTTTACCGCAGCTTTCGATTGCAAGCCGGGCACTTGACCCCGCAGCCACTGTAACCAACGGCCAGCTCGCCCTTGCAATAACTCACCGTTCTTGCTTTGAATAGCAGACAATACAATGCTGTGTGAAAGCCGCGTTTCACGCATTGGCGTTTGGTACAACGCCTTCGCCGCATTAACGTGTCTGGTTTCAATTGCTGATGCTGACAGTAATTTTTCCAGGCCGAACTGACCGGCAGATACCTGTTGGCCATTCTGATTACCGATTCTGGGATATCCGACTGGAGCTACCATGTTGTATCACCTAACCGCTCATTTGTTTGATTAATCTATTTAGAGATCCCTCTCATCAATCACAGAGTTTGATTGCCTGATTATCTTTTAAAATCATGCAAATATAACAATCTAACTCAGACTGATACCCCTCGATCATCATGTACCTGCTCGTGCTTGGAAATATAACTACAGGTCAGTATTATTAGGCTAAGCCAGCCAAATTACAAAATTATTCACGATGTATATTCTCGTTAGTTCTGGGTACCGATAATTATTGGCTTCAAAGTCCATGAGTTGAATGATTTAATTCTGGCTTTTCTAAATAAAGGTCACAAAGACTATTATGATGCATTTCTGCAATAGACGGAAGCACTGCAATAGCGATCTAACGCCAAGCGGCCTATCTGGAACTGATGCTCCTCTCGTCGTCGATAATCGCACAGCGTACATTGTCTTACTCAAAACCTTGGTTACGGAGCATGCCTGCGCTCCAAAGATGCTTACAGCAGGCTTACGCCATTGTCACACCAGATGCCTCCCATAAACCTCTGATCTTTCAGGCCTTAAAGGCAGGCATGCATGTTATCTGTGAAAAGCCTCTGGCGCTAAACGCCAGAGACGATGAGGAAATCGTGGACGCCGCAAAGGGGTGCATGGGGACGTGGGCGTGCATATTTTGGACTTTATCAGCTACCCGGCGGGAGACATTGCGTCCGTCCATTGCCATTTGGCTACTTTCAAAAAAGCAAAAGACGATCGCATTGGCGACTACTATCTGGATGCGAACGACAGCGAGGTTGTCTACTTTTGTCCCGCGCAAGGTTAAACTTGATGCAGCGTAACAAACAAAACCAGCGGACAGCTAAAGCTGCATGCTGTTGTTGGCTTTGTGCTTTGAGGTCGTCAGTCGATGGCGCTCTGTGGAACTCTTGTCGAGTCAATCTGTATCGGGCAATCTGTATCGGGTAATCTGTATCGGGTAATGTCAGCTTATCTGGCTTCTTGCCACGCTTAGGCGTTGTTACTTGAACTCGGTGCTTACTGTTCAGCGCGAATACACCATGAAACCTTGTCAGGCTGACTCGTGGTCTTCACATGCTGGTTAGCCAGCGAATATAATCTTTTTTTAAAACGCCAAACTGAAGTATGTCGTAATATTTGCCATCACGATAGACATGCTCGTGTAGGCGACCCTCATAGGACATGCCTATTTTTCGTATGACACGGCCAGAAGCTGGGTTATTGCTTAGATGCTGGGCAAAGACCCGGTGATAGTCTAATTGAGAGAAGGCGAATTTTACGACTTCGTTAGCTGCTTCTGTACAATAGCCCTGCCCCCAGTAATCTCTGCCAAGCCAGTAACTCAGTTCGGCTCGCTTAAAGGACGGATTGAGTTGCAGGGAAATACTGCCTATAAGTGTTCGGGGTTTTTTAAGGTGAATGCTAAAAAATAAAGCTGTATTGTCTTTCCAATACGTATCGTAATAGGATATGAGTTCTTTCGCATATTCTGTGCTCACTTCACCATAAAAGCAAATGTCTACGGCTTGGACGTCAGGGTGACTGGCGATCTTGGCAAAGCAGGCGCTGTCTTCCTGGACGAAGGGCGTCAAAAGTAAACGCTCGGTTTCCCCGTAGTATTTGACAGGCTCTTGACTGCGCATGTCCTGAGGCTTAACTTTGACAAAGTTGTGTCTCAGGACATCTGAGGTCTTAGTTTCTTGTTCTTGCATGGCTTGTGCCTATTTGAAAATTAAAGAATAGAAATGGCAAACTGGGTATAGGAAGTATAAAGCACCTATTTTCCCCTGATCAAAAGCATCTAATCTGAAATTCCTGGTAACATTGCTGTTTATTTGACCATTTTGATCGTCGAGCTGCTCTAAATTGCTCATGTTTGGATCAAGTATGGATCAAGTTTGACTGAAATATGATTCCCGGTTTGTTCACGGATCGCAAGCTGCTCAACCGGCCTTTGGTGGAAACTCATGCTGCTTGGAAGCATCCGCCTTGGCCGCCGCCGTGTTTGCAAACCTCGATGTCGATGTTGAATACACGCTTGAGTCGTTGTATTCAGGATACAGCGCGATGGCGCTCTGCGGAACTCTTGTCGAGCCAATCGGTAACGGGTGATGTCAGCTTATCTGGCTTCTGGCCACGCTTAGCCGGTGTCACTTGAACTCGGATACACCATGTAACCTTGTCAGGTTAACTCGAGGCTCAGACAACAACCTTAGTCACCAACGCCGCCAGCTTGACAATAAAATATAACGTTTCAAAAATCGCATGTGTGCTGCCATTGCGGTATGGGGTTTTCAGCTCATAGCGCACACGATATCGTTAATTGTTGCGTCAAATTCCACACAATGTATTTTTAATACGCGCCATTTTTTATGATTACGCCGCAAAGCGCCGTGAACCGGTTATGGGGGTATTTTAAATGCATTGAGGCGCTTGGAATGTGGAGACGTAATGCTTGTCGTGTTTAGCTTTTTCGAGTGAATGCCCGATTTCCCGCAACACTGCGGGAATTGTCGCGATTTGTTTTTTTGGGTCCTTTAATCATTCTGGCAAATTTGCCAATGATATCCCCGGCATGAATGGTTTCATGATTGTCTCTGACGTTAGGGGTTAGGTTTTGATTTTTGATAATCTCGCTGATCGTCGAGTGGTGTAGGCCAAATTGACAGGAAACCATAATTCAAATACTTGCCCCTCCCCCCTACTGAACACTGATCATGTCCAGCATCGCCAAGTATACCGGTTAATCTGTCAACCCCCACGATTGATAGCGATCCAAAAATGTGTTATTTGTATTCTTATGTTAACTTTTTTGAATTTATGCGCAAGTTCTGAAGTATCCTGACTATTCCTGAAGAGATTCAACTTATGAGCTCACCACCTTCCGTATTCCCCAAGTCTCCTTCTAATCAGTTGCTCAGCTGTCTCAATCGTACAAGAAATAGACTCAATTTGCAAAAACTGAGTTTTATGCCTGGTGTCGAGATAAGCTGCCGAATCAAGAATACTTTTACAAGCCTTAGAAACGCAGCAAGAACCTCTTGTCTCTGCGCCGCTAATCCAAGCGCTCAGAAATTACATTTCACTTTGAAAGAGCTGATAGCGCTAGATCGCCAAATAGATCACTACAAAGATCAGATACAGGAGCTGATTGATAAACTGGATGAATCGTCTACGCTCACAAATAAACTTAAGGAGGTCCACTCAAAACTCTCTACTGTCCAACTATACCCAAAGCATAGGAGCGAAATATCCAACATAGAACATGAAGCCCAAAAAATTATCAATATGGCCAAAGACCATTTGAATAAGACACCGAGTAATCCCAAGCAAAACCAGAATGGTGAAGGCCATTCGGATTGGGCGCTGTCGAGTCCCGAACAGGACGAGGGTCAAATAGAGGACTGCTTGAGTAAGATTTTGAAGGAGAAGTGGAAGCAACAAAGCCCCGAAGAATGCCAGAAACACATCAATAATCTATTTGAGGATATGGGAGATAAATCGACCACGATTGAATTACACCCTAAGGGCGATAGTGTCGAAGCAATAAGCCTTTTAGAAGAAATGACGCCCGTTTTCAGAGACCTCATGCTTATCAGAAATCAATATTTTGAAAATATGAATGAAAAAGAAACAGCCTTCAAAACCAAAACGCAAGCCGAGTCATTAATCGAACGCGCTCAGGTCTATCTGAATGAACGCGACTCCCTAAATGCCTCTGGCGACGCTCCTGGTGCAACGAACGACGTCCACCTCGCGCATGTGAGCGCTGCTGAGAGGCAACGCCCCTTTCGATTCAAGTGAGTATCGTAATCGGTGCTCATGATCTCGGAATAGTGGCGCGTTTTTCGTCATTCTCTTCCCCCTGCGGCATTGATTTGCTCCGCTTGGCTAGCTTCTTGGCTTTTTTACAAAAGTAAGGAAGTGGCAATGCCAAACGAGAGATTATCGATGCGCTAAGTTGATTGTGTTAGCTTTGTGCTTTGAGGTCGTTAGTCGATGGCGCTCTGCGGAACTCTTGTCGAGCCAATCGGTATCGGGTGATGTCAGCTTATCTGGCTTCTGGCCACGCTTAGCCGGTGTCACTTGAACTCGGCGCTTACAGCTATACGCTACTCAGCGTTGATGATGGCAGTCTTCGCCGCGCACGCGCAAAAAACTATGGAAGATCTTGAAAAAGAATGGTCGGGATGTTTAAAATCAGTCTGGATGAGGTATCATTTGGCTCACATATTCATACACTGCTCAGATTACAGGCTTACTCCTTATGACGACAAATTATACCTCCCTGCGCATGAGTGACGTGATGTCGCCTTCACCGGTTTATGTGGAAATCAACGCAACGCTTGCCGAAGCGGAACGCATGATGGCCACACATCAAATCCATCACCTGCCGGTAATGAAAGATAATTGTCTGGAATCTTTTATTTCAAAACGAGACATCGGCCAACTGACCTTGAGCGGGCATCAGTACGACAAGCGCGAAGAATTGCGGGTGGCGGATATCTACCCCACACAAGCTTACGTGGCGGATATCGACGACCCGCTGGTGCGGGTGCTGGATATCATGGTGAGCAAACGCATATCGGCGGTTATCGTGCTCAAAGAGGGCGAGCTCTGCGGTATTTTCACCGAAGCGGACGGGTGCCGCGTGCTGGCGCAACTGATGGCGGCCCCTCCGCAATAACGTCATTCCCTACGGCAACACCCGTACATTGATGCTGTGGTCAAGCGCTCGAATCGCCTCCTCGAAAATATCCGCCGAAGGAGGCAGCTTTGCTCCTGGATTGATGTTGGAGAAAAAGTAGTAAAGTTAAGGAAAATCAATGCCTGTGTGGCCCCTAGCCAGCATGAAATTGTCTTACACAACAATACCGGTCTTTCCGCCGGTATCTTTTGCCCATGAAATGTTCAAAGCGCTTTAAAGGCTTTAATACACCTATTTTTGGCGCTGGCCAAATCCACCATTGGTGCCGGGTAGCCTGTGGCTAACAAAGCGCTGCAACCAGGCTGGTGAATAGCTCTGGCAGACACGTTCTGTAATTCGGATACAAACTGTTTAATGAATTTGGCTTCGGGATCAAACCGTTGCGCCTGCCGCACGGGGCTCAAAATGCGAAAATATGGTGCAGCATCGGTACCGGTCGACGCACACCACTGCCAGCCACCATTGTTCGCGGCAAAGTGAGCATCCATCAACTGCTGCATAAAATAATCTTCACCCCAACGCCAATCAATCAATAAATACTTCACTAAAAATGTCGCCACCACCATACGCAGACGGTTATGCATCCAGCCTGTTTGATTTAACTGACGCATGGCGGCATCCACCAGAGGAAACCCTGTGCGCCCTTCGCACCAAGCGGCAAACTGTTTTTTATCCTGGCGCCACACAAGCCGGTCTGTCTCAGGCTTAAGCGCACACCGCCGCGACACTGCCGGATTCGCCTGCAAAATATGCAGATAAAAGTCACGCCAGATTAGTTCATTTATCCAGGAATCACAACCCGCTTGCCCGCCGTGCAGTTCACCTTGATTGTGTATACGCGCACTGTGGACGCATATCCGCGGGGAAATGAGCCCCATACTTAAATAGGGCGACAAACCACTGGTGCCCGGTAATGCAGGAAAATCCCGTTGCTGGTCATAAGCAAACAACTGTCGCTCAATAAACTGGCTTAATAAATGACGGGCGGATTTTTCGCTGGCCTCCGGCAAGGGGCCAGACTTATCTGCATTTATGAATGCGGCCACAGGGGTATTTTTTAGTACGCTGCTGCTACGCATGGGCTGTGGGGTTGGCACAGGTTGTAACAGCGTATGCGCTACCTGTAACCACCGGCGCTTAAACGGGGAAAACACTTTAAACGGCTGATTGCTTTTGGTTAATACTGCCCCAGGGGGAACCACAACGCTGCCGTGAAAGGTTTTTATGGTCAACCCGGCCATGGCCGCGAGCTTGGCGACGGTCGTATCACGGCCTTGTTCGTCCAGCCCATACTCGCAATTAAATAACAATTGCTGCACACCTTGCGCCTGGGCATGCGTTAGCAAGGCCTTGGGAATATCAGCGAATCTGGGAAGGGTTAAAAGCGTCAGACCAATACGTAAACGCCTCAGGGTTTTGGCCAGAGCGTTAACCGCAGCCTGAGTAAAACACCTGCGCCGCTCACCCAGCCCATGCAGCTGCCATTGTTTGGGAGAGACAATAAATACCGCCGAGACTTTGTCACTGGCAGTACAGGCAGCCGCGAGGGCCGGATTGTCATCAACACGTAAATCGTTACGAAACCATACCAATGAATGAACGGGCATAAATCATTACACATTGTTAATTAAGGTGCGAAGCATCATCCAAGGATGAATTATTCAGAGCTACCTGAGCGCCATTTAAGAATACGGTTTGCGAGAATTTGTAAAACCGGATTACATCAGGTTATATAAAGTACTTGGTTTTAGATAACGCGGACAGGGAAAATTATATTTCGGCGCCACGTCCACCGCAGAGATAAGGTTATTAACGCTGCAGTGGCGACGGCACCGGGCAGCAGAACGGCAAGCACGAAGAATTACGTACTTTGTTGCTAATGCATGCGCAGCAACATGGCCTTACCTTCAGGAAGAGCCGTCTGTCTGGACGGCTCGACGCATTCCTGTCTGACAAGGGCAACAAATCATCACTGATACAGTCTGCACTCGATCCGTATGATCTACTTTGCGTCCATGCAAGTCTAAAAAAGTACAAATAATAAAACCGACCATTAACTCGAAACCATCGATAAGACATAATTCGTGGGTTTGGATCGGACAAATAAGATTGTCTATTCCCTGCTACCAAGCAAAATGATTGCGTTGATCTTATGCGCAGCAGTACGATTGCGCTTCGCCCTATGTGCGATTCGCAACTCTTTTAGCGCTTCATCTGTTAGCCAAAAGTTTTTCATAGTGCAGAATGGCCTTGTTGCACGGAGAGAAGTTGCAGAATGATGCCGTAACAACTTGAAATTTCACAAAAACATCCTTATCTTGTTGGTTACCAGACCTAAACGAGAAAGGGG
>JARRRL010000084.1:0-8548 GCA_037380725.1 Gammaproteobacteria bacterium
CGATGTTGCAGTACATTTTATGTGCGGCACGCTTTGGTCACTGCATTAAAGTCATTGGTCGAGAAAAGGTAGGTTCGACGACGTCCGCAACAGAGTGTCGACGCTTGTTGCAAGACTGGTTGAATCAATACACGACCGCGAGTTCGGGTACCTCTGAGTCACTGAAGGCTAAGTATCCTCTGGGAGAAAGCCAAGTACAGATTTCGGAGGTGCCTGGGCGATTGGCTTTGTTCAATTGCATCATACATCTTAAACCCCACTATCAACTGGATCAGTTGGTATCCAGCATTCAATTGGTGACGCAATTGGCTGTTGGGGCGGCGAGTGGGCAGTAATAAAAATCTAAAACGACTTATTGATGAACCGACACAAGGTGAGATCGTGCTAATGGATAATGCTGTTAAACAAGCGCTACATACGGGAGACCTGGAGCAGGCGATTCGTTTGGCAGCGCAAGCGGTTCGAACGAATCCCACTTGCGTGGCTGAACGCGCCCTGTATGCCACATTGTGGTGTGTTAAAGGTGATTTATTGCGAGCCGATCAACAGCTTCATGTCTTGTTGAATCAAGATCCCAATCTGGGTGTGACGATACAGCCTTGGCGAGAGTTGTTGGTTGCTGCCCGTCACCGAAATGATGTGTTTATGGGGACCGCCGCGCCCGCTCTTGCGCACGCCGCTACACCTGCTATTGAGACCGCTTTGCAACGCTTATTATTATTGCGTGAAAAGTTATTGCGTGAAAAGTTATTGCCCGACAAGCGGGATACCAAACCCTGTATTTTGGAAACTGATCAAAATACGAATATCACTGACGAAAAAACGGTGTCTGAGCCGGCACTCATACCGATTCGTGTGGCAAAACAAGATCCCTCAAAACCTGAAAATGAATGGGTTTGGCGGGATATTGATTGGCAAGACCTAGATGATCGGTTTGCCGGTATTATTGAATTGTTAAGCACAAATGGCCAGTATTATTGGGTGGATATGTGCCAGGTTGAGCGATTGAGCATAATACCTCCCACTACGTTTTTGGATCAATTGTGGTTGCCCGTGGAACTTTCCGTTCGGAATGGACCATCGGGGCGATTGTATTTACCGCTTGTGTACCCTGGGATGCCTGGGCTGACGGTGAATGACTACGAATCGGTATACACATTGGGGCAGCGAACCGATTGGCTTTCACTTAATGATGAGGGGCGCGAAATGATAACGACTGAAACAGAGGAAGCAGAGCAAGCCGTGTGGCTAAGCATCGGTCGAGGACGGCGAACTTGGTTCATTGATGAAAGCATATGCGATGTGAGTGATCTAGCGGATTGTAGCCTTTGCGGCTGTTAAGACTTGTTATACCAAGACAAATGGGTATGGATTCAATTTAAGTGACGTATAAGTGACGTATAAAGGTATTTGGAAGATAGCGTATGATTAAAACCGAGGGCACGAAGCGTCAAGGCCGAACGGTGAATTATCCGGATAAAGCTGGTGGAATCAGAGCGCGTACGTATGGTTCTTTGCTGGATCGTTTGTCATTGTCAAACACCGACCAGCAGAGTGGGGATCGTAAGCCAATTGATTTATTAAAAAACAGCATTCGCTTGGATCTCGAAAATGTCTTGAATACGCGTTTGAAACGACAAGTGTCTATTGAGCATTTCCCCGAGCTGGATGTGTCGATCCTAAATTATGGGTTGCCCGATTTCAGCAAAGTTCGTTTTGATGACGAAGCACAGCGCAACGCCTTTGCAGAACGTATTTGTTGGGTCATCGAAACCTTTGAACCTCGCTTATCTTCTGTGAACGTGCAAGTTTTGCCTGTTGATGATCAATTTGAGCGGATATTGAATTTACGGATTACAGCTGTGCTGCACATTAGTAATGAGTCGTTGCCTGTGGTGCTCCAGTCACAGGTAAAAAGCTTTGATCGTTACGTCACCTTTCATGAGGTGAGTTATGGATGATCGCTTGCTGTCCTATTACAATCGAGAGTTAGCTTATTTGCGTCGCTTGGGCGCTGAATTTGCGGAGCAACATCCTAAGATAGCAGCTAACTTACGGTTGGATCGGGATGAGGTAGACGACCCGCATGTTTCGCGTTTGGTTGAGTCTTTTGCGTTTTTAACATCGCGTATACGGTGTACGTTGGACGACAGTTTTCCAGAGCTGACGGAAGCGTTGATTGGTGTCATGTACCCTAACTTTCATGCGCCATATCCATCACAAAGTGTTGTGCAATTGCAATTACTTAAAAAATTGTTCCACGCGAGCGAGATACCAGCCGGCACATTGTTGTACACTCAGTGTGAAGGGATACCGCATTGTTTTTATCGAACACGCCACAAAACCACTGTGCTACCAGCCGATATTACGAAAGCGGAGTTCAGTGCTCACCCCTTGCGTGTTTTCCCATCAAATTCAAATCCTCGATTTCGATCTGTTAAACCTCAATCAGCCTTGTCCGTCACCATCGAGCCATATGCTGAAGAGGGATTCAAAAAGCTGACAGGTCATGTACGTCGAACGCCTGTTAAATTCTATTTAAACGCGCAAGCACACGTGGCATATTTGCTGTATGAATATTTGTTTGACCGACTGGTTGGAGTGGGGGTTCAAGCAAAAGGCTCAACAGAACCTGTGGTGCTCTTGGGCCCCGAACACGTGCGATCTTGTGTGTTTTCTCACCTACGAGCTGCACGAGACGAGGCTTTGGGTGAGTTTGATGGGCGTGGCAGTGAGGCGCACGATTGGTTGCGAGATTATTTTGGTTTTCCGCAACAATTTTTATTTTTTGAATTAAGTGGTTTGGAGTCTGTCTGGGAGGCGTGCGCATCTGGTTTCTGCTTATTGTTTTATTTTTCGGACACTCACCCTGAGTTGGTGCAAGGTGTGGATCACAACACATTGTTGTTGGGCTGTACACCCATTACGAACGTGTTTCCATCGAGGGCTCTGACCAGTAATTTAATGAGTCTGGATCGAGAATCTCGAATTGAAGTTGATCCACAGTTGCATCCGATTGGTGATGTCCATCACATACGTGAAGTGTCTTTGACGAACGATCGAGGCGCGCGTATTGTGGTGCCACCGTATTTTGGTGGTCATCATGACGCCAGCGAAACGGGTCTGTATTGGGTGATGCGACGCGAGAATAGCTCTTTTTATCGTGGTAATATCAGTCATGGTACGGACGCGTATCTTGCTTTTGTCAGTGAATCCGATGCAGCACTTGATGTTTCAGAAAATTGGAAGGTGGAAGTCGATGTACTGTGTACCAATCGAGATGTGCCGACTCGCTTACCATTTGGTCCCTATGAACCGGCGTTATCATTTTATGACAAAGCCGGTGAAGGGGTCCTAGTGAAATGTTTAATGGCTCCGACACCCACACGTCAGCCCCGTTTAGGCAGTAGCACCGGTTGGCAGTTTATTTCACTTATCACTTTACAATCTTTTAGTGGTGAAGGTGGACTTGAAACGTTAAAGCGCGTTTTATCACTGTATGATCCTATTGAAACAGCCAGTTCGGCAAGTTTGGTCGATGGCATTATACAGTTGACCACAACGCCAGTGAGTATGCGCGTTACCCGCCATGGGCGCTCTGCTTTTTGCCATGGAACGCGCATCATTCTGACCGTGGATCAGCAGTATTATACGGGGAATGGCGTGTACGTATTTGGAGAAGTTTTGAGTGAGTTTTTTGGACATTTGTGCTCCATAAATAGCTTCACGCAACTCGAGATTCGCGTAACGCAACGACCAGAGGAACCCTTTATCTGGCCAGCGTGCTCTGGCACTGAGGTGTTGGTGTGAAGATTGACGAATCCGAGCAAATAAACCATGTTGAGCGGACTGACCACTGCGGGCAAGCGAACAATGGTGTTGATCGTTTGCTGGGTGGCAATGAGACCGTGAAGCACAGTACGGCGAATTTTTTTGGTTGGATTTTAGCTTTAGAGAAAGCGGCTCGAACCAAGAACAACGATACCGATTTTTGTCCTTTGGGTGAGGATGGACCACCCCGCCGGGAAGCGGTTCGTTTTATCAATGATTTTGGTATGGCGTTTCCGACGTTGATCGGACAAGATGTGTCATCAGAGTACCTTAACCAGGGCTTGATTGTTCCCAGCGTTAAGCCGAATGTATCTCGTCTTGTCCGGGTGGCTTTCATGGGATTGATTGGTGGCACCGGAGTATTGCCATTGCATTACACGCGCTTGGTCCTCAGTCGTCTGCGTCAGAAAGACACAGCTTTATATGATTTTTTTAATCTCTTTACACACCGATTGGTTTCTTTATTTTATCGATCTTGGATGAAGTATCGCCTGCCCTATCAGTTATCGCAAGCACGATTGACAAACTGCGAAGATAATATTACGGCGGTGATTCGTCACCTGTCGGGTGTGTTCAGTGCGCGTAAACGTAATGTGGAAATGTACTATGCTGGGCACTTTGCGAGGCGGATCAAGAGTGCACAAATGCTGTCCGCTGTCTTGTCTGATTTTTTGCGCGCGCCTGTTCGTATTAAACAGTTTCAGGGTCGATGGCTTACGGTGTCCCCCGAAGCGCGCACTACCTTGTGCACTCACTCAATTGAACGCGCTTCGAATACGCATCGCGCATTGGATACGCGAACTCGATTAGGAGAAGGGATTCTTCTGGGGCGACGTGTGTGGGATCTTCATGGCGGCATTGAGATTGAAATGGGCCCCGTTTCGCGGAACCGTTATCAGCAATTTATGCTTGGCACGGATTGGCATGAACGCTTGCAACAGTTAATACATGGCTATACACCAGAGCACCTTGTGGTGCGCGTCTGTTTTCACATTGATGAAATGGATCGTCGTGGATTGTTATTGAATGGATCAGCGCAGTTAAAACGAACGGCGTGGCTGGGAACTTTTGCTCCCATCCGTCATCAATCCGGCCATTCTGGCGAATGCACGGTGCACCGACGCGTCTTGTACACTTTGACTCGAATGTGAGGTTGACTCGAATGTGAGGATAGATTGCCCGCTGGACACGCAAGGCAAATCGCATTGATTACTCATACAAGAAAAAATAAGGTAAAGTGAATGGAATTTGAAAAATTAATACAAAAATTATCCCACGTTAGTCGATCGTTGTTTGAAAGCGCAGTGGCAGATGCCTCCAGTCGGACGCATGGGAGTATTGATATTTGGCATTGGCTTTATCAGTGCGCGCGTGATTTGAATGATGATGGTGTGGCAGTGTGTGAAGCGTGTGACCTGTCCATTAACACACTGGCTGATAACATAGCGCAACATTTGGAAAAAGTGAAGTCAGGCTACCAAGGGTTTCCTAAAATTTCGCCTGAGGTGATGCGTTGGCTATTCGATTCGTGGTTGTTGGCATCCGGTGAATATGAAGCAACGGTAGTGCGACCAATTCATTTACTGCTGTCGTTAGTAGAGAACCCAGCCATTTTTTTGTCAATGTGTGATCACGTTCCTATTTTGCGAAAACTACGCGCTGAGGTGATACGCCAACGCTGTGAGGCCATCTTAACGGAAGAAGCCACGGCGTCTACACGGGACTGTCACAACGCGCCTTCTGCGCTAAATGCATACACAACTGATTTGACACAAGAGGCGCAACAAGGTCGATTGGACCCTGTGCTGTGTCGAGAAATGGAAATTCGCCAGTTGATTGATGTGTTGTGTCGTCGTCGCCAGAATAACGCGATTTTGACTGGGGATGCGGGTGTGGGTAAAACAGCGGTTGTTGAAGGCTTAGCGCAACGGATTGTTGCGGGCCAAGTGCCCGAAGCACTACGATCGGTGTGTTTGTTGAGTTTAGATTTGGGGGCTCTGCAGGCGGGCGCGAGTGTTAAAGGTGAATTTGAAAAACGTCTAAAGCAAGTTATTCGTGAGATTGCACAGCATGAACAACCTGTGGTGTTGTTTATCGACGAGGCGCATGGGCTTGTGGGGTCGGGTAGCGCTGGTGCAGGAGATGCGCCTAATTTACTGAAGCCCGCATTAGCACGGGGTGAGTTGAGAACCATTGCTGCAACCACTTGGGCCGAATACAAGAAGTATTTTGAATCGGATGCGGCGTTAACACGACGCTTTCAGGTTGTGAAAGTGGAAGAGCCCAATGAAGAGCAGGCCACGGTTATGTTGCGCAGTATGGCACCTAGTCTGGAAGCACATCATGGCGTTGTCATCTTAGAAGAAGCTCTGGATGCCGCTGTACGATTATCAAATCGCTATATAACGGGTCGTCAATTGCCAGATAAAGGCGTTAGTCTATTGGACACAGCCTGCGCGCGCGTTGCGTTGAGTCAGCGGGCGGAACCGTTATCCGCTGAATTAAAGCGACGTTGTATCGATGATGCAAGCGCTGAGTTGGAGCGGTTAAAGAATGAAACCGCATCGGGAGCGTGTCATCATGAGCGACTTGAAGCGCTCATGGCAAAACGTGAACAGTGGCGTCAAGAGCTGGATGCAGAGGGGCAGTGTTGGTTGTTGGAAAAGCGTCTTGTGGAACAATTACAAGCGAGTCGTAGTGCATCCCTTGCAGCGCGCTGTAACGCGGAAATGCACGATGAATGTGATGCCGTTCAAGCGTTAGCGCTCGAAGTTTCTGCGCTGAAGCAGCAGTTGAATACGCAGCAAAAAGCCGGTCCGCGTGTTCACGATTGTGTGGATCGAGCCGTGGTTGCTGCGGTGGTATCCGATTGGACGGGTATTCCTGTGGGGCGGCTCAGTAGCGATCAATTCGAAAATTTAATGACCTTGGAGCAGCGGCTGGAGGAGCGCATCAAGGGACAGCAACATGCCTTGTCGACAATCAGTCGTGTGGTGCGTGTGAGCCGTGCCGGTCTGGCGGATCCTCGCAAACCTGCAGGTATTTTTATGTTGCTTGGCCCCAGCGGTGTTGGAAAAACTGAAACCGCCATGGCGTTAGCCGAAACGATGTATGGCTCCGAGCATAATATAACCATAGTAAATATGTCGGAGTTTAAAGAAGAGCACAAGGTTTCAATGTTGCTCGGAGCGCCTCCTGGCTATGTGGGTTACGGTCAAGGGGGAGTATTGACTGAAGCGGTTCGACGCAAACCGTACAGCGTTGTGTTGTTAGACGAAATCGAAAAAGCGCATCCAGGTGTGCACGATGTGTTTTATCAGATCTTTGATAAGGGTATGGTTCGAGATGGAGAAGGGCGAGATATTGATTTTCGTAATACAATGATTGTGATGACGAGCAATGTGGCAAGTTTGAAAATTGAACAACTTTGTGCGGATCCAGATGTTCGTCCAGAACCTGATATATTGCTGAATGCGATTCAATCTGAGTTACGCGATATCTTTCAGCCCGCATTTTTAGGACGCGTCTGTGCGATTCCCTACTACCCGCTAACAGAAGATATTTTGTGTCAAATTATTACACAACAACTGTCGTGTTTTGTGGATCGAATACGAAAGCACTATGGAGCCAGTTGTGACATAACTGATCGTGTGTACGATGCATTGATCGCAGCGTGTTCGGTATCCGATACGGGCGCACGGCGTGTTACGGACTTGCTAGAAGGTAAATTGTTGCCTACACTTGCTGATCGCGTATTAACGGCATTGGCCAAAATGGAAAGAATCCAATCAATCCGCATAGATGTTGATCAAAATGGAGTCTTTTCTCCGGAACTGGAAGTGTCACCCAGTCAGTCTGAAACCTCAAAGCATTAAAACTATACAGAAAACGCTATCAATTGCTTATGAAAAATAAATTTACAATGAATAAAAAGTTTGGAATAATCGACATGCCTCATGCAGCGTGGCGGAGGGTATGCGGATTGATGTCAAATAATGCGTGATGTGTGGAGTGCGGATTTGTGAAATTTATACTTTTGAGAGGTGGTTTGGCTAATTCCAGACTTTGGAAAAGTTCAATGCTGAGCGTTAAATTTCAAATATAATTTGTCTCAATTTTGCCTTAATATATAGTTATCATTTATAGTTGTGCATCACTATTTGATTTGAATGTATTCTTTGTGTCATGCGCACGCTGCATGAGCTAGGAAATGTGTGTAACCCATCGATGATAAAGGAAGTATTATGTCCATTTTTTTACAATATGAAGGTATTAAAGGTGAGTCTTCAGATAGCGGTCACCAAGGTTGGATGGATGTTGAGAGCGTCACCTGGGGAATTGGTCGTAGCATTAACTCATCAACCTCTACGCAAGGGGATCGTGAATCATCAAACGCCGTAATCAGTGATTTACACATCACACGATATATGGATAAAGCCACACCTAAGTTGTTTATCGAATCATGTTGTGGAACAGGTAAAGAAGTAAAAATTAATTTGACCAAAACTGGAAAAGGTGGCGGTGCGGATGTATTCATGGAGTACACGCTTAAAAATGCGTTGATCAGTAATTATTCTGTGTCTGCGTCCAGTCAGGATACAAATCGTCCAAGCGAAACGCTGACCATCAGTATTGTGGATGTGGAAGTGAAATACACGCCTTATGATGAAGATGGTAACGCAGAAGCTGCGATTGCTGTTGGCTTTGACACAGCCAG
>JARRRL010000084.1:8556-10995 GCA_037380725.1 Gammaproteobacteria bacterium
TCGACCCAAAATTGATAAAGTATTTCTTCCTGATAATCTTTCCCAGGAATTAGCTTTGTGCTGGGGAAATGATCTATATTTGGTGTGTTCGGATAGTGTTGTGGCTCGAGACAAATACCAGAAAAGGGGCCAAAGCCACCGTCACACGGTTGGCCCGATAAGAATTGACTTGTGTACAGCTGTAAACCTGGCTGTGAACTGCTCACACTTAAGCATCGACCGGAAAGTGTTGATTTCAAAATTGCTTTTGGGGGCAGATGCTTGATCAGTGGATTGGCGTAGCAATCATCAAATCCGGTTAAATTTTGATCACGCAGGGATCTGAATTTCAGGTCTAATTGCTGGGGATTGGAAAAATCAAAAACAGTTCCTGCTGTTGGCAGAAAGTGGCCTGTAGGAATGGCATCTTCGTCCACCTCCAATCGATGAGTGGCTGCAAGCTCTAGCGTGTGATTGCCCACCGTTTTTTCTTGTTCAAGCGCGAGATTCCAATAAGCGTGGTTGGTGAAGTTTACATGGGTTGTCGCATCGGTCTGTGCCCAGAATTGGATACGCATTGTATTGTCACTGCTCACGGTATAGGTTGTGCGTGCAGTGAGTTCTCCTGGGTAGCCCATATCACCTGGTGGACTGTGTATGCTAAAAACGACGCCAAGCTCTGCCGTTTGGTTTTGATTAATGCGAGTGAAAGGCTCGGCATGCCACATTTGTCGTCCAAGTCCACGTATACCGCCATGAAGATGGTGCTTTCCTTCGTTCATCGATAAGACATGCTGGATGCCATCCAGGGTGAATGCGGCCCCTGCGATGCGGTTACAAAAACGCCCCACTGTGCTACCAAAGGAAGGATGTGGACCTAGATAACCAGACAAATTTGGAAACCCCAATGTTACAGGGCCTGAGTGATCGAACTGATCAGGTGTATGTACTTGTACGAGGGTTGCACCAAACGGAATAAGGGATACGCTCAATCCATTGCCGTTATCGCAGTGGTAGCACAGTACTGGTGAGTCTTGATCGGTTTTGCCAAAAATCGTTTCAGTGACATTCATGGTTCCATTGCTTCCTGTCGCGTAAACGTTCTAATCGTTATTGCTAAAGTAAGATCAATCTTTAGTTGTGGTGGGCTATTCATATTGTATGCTTGGTCGTGTTAAATTGGTCAAATACCTGACCAAAATCGTAGCACTTTCACGTTTGGTTTGCGATCACATGGCTGTGATGGATCGGAGGCTAAGGCTTGCTCTGACTTTGCTGTTCCCTGTTTTGCTCACTCTTGTCTTGCACAGTACCCGATTGCTGTGGGATCCGCACTGTATTGTGCGGAGACCTGTATTATAATCCCGGTTCCCGTTGTTTCTTGGCGCAGCCATCGCCTTGCCGTTTTCCAGGATAACGCGGAGTAACGTTAGGCAGTAGTGTGTCGTAAATCTCATTGTGGTGGAGGCAGCGTTAGTTTGAATGATTCGGTACTCGAGCAAGTTTTACAAGCGGTTGTTACAGCAGGCAAGGCTATTCTTGCTGTCAGAGATCACACTGAGATGGTGGTGGAGCGAAAAGCAGATGAGAGTCCAGTGACGCAAGCAGATACAGCTGCTCATCACATTCTGATGAGCGCTTTGGAGCGACTGTCCTATGGTCCTGTCTTATCTGAGGAAGGACAGAAAATTCCATGGGTGGAGCGGCAAAGTTGGCAGCAATACTGGCTCGTGGACCCCTTGGATGGTACCAAAGAATTTGTTCAGGGTCGTGCTGAGTTTACCGTTAATGTGGCGCTGATTCGTGACGGCGAGCCCATATTTGGTGTTGTTTCCGCTCCAGCTTTAGAACAACTGTATGTGGGTTGCTTAAACTCAGATCTAACGGGTCATAATACGATGGCTTGGAAAGCACGTCTTCCTAAGTCGGATGTGTTTGCATTATCGGATCTTGATCGAGAGCCACTGCGTGTCGTCTCCCCGCCTGTTGAAAGTGCACCGTGGCGTGTTGTGGGGAGTCGCTTACACCAAAGCGCTGAATCACAGGCTTTTTTGTCTTGTTTCCCTGAGTATACATTGATGTCGATCGGCAGTTCGCTCAAATTTTGTCGGATTGCTGAAGGACTGGCCGATATATATCCACGTATGGCACCTACGAGCGAGTGGGACACGGCTGCAGCGCACGCTGTCTTGCTGGCAGCGGGTGGAGAGGTCATCAACCGAAATACCGGGGAAGCTCTCGTATACAATAGCAAATCATCTTTGCTTAACCCTCATTTTGGCGAGCAAGCTCCTCTAAAAACCAGCGGAATTGTCTTAATTGACGACATCGAATTACATCTACACCCTTATTGGCAAAAAACGATACTGAATCGTCTTACAAATACTTTTCCTCAACTACAATTTATTGTAGCTACCCAAAGTCCGGATATTTTAACCACCGTTCAACCGGAAAATATTC